>CANQDJ010000020.1 GCA_947592005.1 uncultured Anaeroplasma sp. | reverse complement strand
TGCCTTTAATTCTTATAAATAAATATTTCAATTTTTTTATTAAAAATCTCTTGATTTATTTATAGTTGGCTCCTCTTTTTATATTTATTTTACAATATACCATCTTATTTATTAGGTTAGATAAATCAAAAAACATTCAAATAATTTAAAAATGACCACCTATTAATGTAATAGGTGGTCATTTTTATATTTTATGACATTATTTTATCATTTTATGGATAAAAAAGCAATTTATATAAGGAATTATCCCTAATAATACAAAGATTTTTCTACAACATTTTATACATCTATTACATTAATACAGGGTCTTCCTTTTATGGTTTTAGTACTGGATATGGGTGGCGTTGTTAAGGAGTCGTACGTTATGGATAATTATAATAATCAAGAACTACTTGAATATGAGGAGTTTAAAAATTTATTACAATTAAAAATCAAAACAGGTGATGAATTTTATGTTGAACTATTAAAAACAGTTATTGATAATCCCTATAGATATTGTGGGTTGTTCAGGTTGTCAAACGCAAAAACAAAACTGATACAAAATGTTACCCAATCCAATGAAATAAAATTTGGTGATTTTATGGAAGATTTGATAACTACTTATTTGTCGAAATTAAATTATATTATATTACCAAAAAATTTAGGAGTTGATGAAAATAACGACAAGTTGAATGTAGATCAAATATTTATTAAAGATAACATTTTATATATCGTGGAACAAAAAATCAGAGATGATCACGATAGCACCAAAAAAAGAGGACAATTTCAAAACTTTTATAAAAAAATTAAATTAGTAAGAAAAAAATATCCTCAGTATCATTTTGTGGCAATAATGTGGTTTGTTGACGACTCTATAATTAAAAATAAAAATTATTATGCTGAAGAAATTGAAAAGGTAAAAAATGAATTTGATGATACCGAATTACATTTGTACTATGGTAAATACTTTTTTGAAAATCTTCCAAACAGTGAAAATATTTGGGAAGAAATTTTAAAGTATTTAAAAAAATTAAGATTGGAAAACTCCAATGAGATTTTTTCAATTCCCGATTTCGGTAATAGCGTAGAAATCTATAAAGCATTATTAGACCTTCCTCCTCGATATTGGAAAAAACTGATTTCCAATGAAGAAAAATACCTTTTATTAAAAAACGAACTATTCAGTTCCGGAAAAAATTTACAAAAAGCAATTTTAGAAAGAGGAGAAAACTAATATGGACTATATAAATAAAATATTATCAGGTGATACGATTGAAGTAATGAAAAAAATACCAGACAAAACCTTTGATTTTTGTTTTGCTGATCCGCCATATTTTATGCAAATAGAAACAGGAAAAAAATTATTCAGAGTTGAGGGAACAGAGTTTAATGGTTGTAACGACGAATGGGATAAATTTGAAAGTATGGACACATACAAAAAATTTACCATCGCTTGGCTTACCGAAGTAAAAAGACTATTAAAAGATAACGGAACAATATGTGTTATTTCGGGTATGCAATCCATTTATGAAATAGGTTCCATATTAAGAGATTTAGGATTTTGGGTAATCAATGATATTATATGGCAAAAATCCAATCCCACACCAAATTTCAATGGCTCAAGACTAAATAATAGTCATGAAACATTGATATGGGCAAGTAAATCAAAAACATCAAAATTCACATTTAATTATAAAACCGGAAAAGAACTTAACAATGGAAAACAAATGGGCTCTATTTGGAATTTTGCGGTATGTAGCGGAAATGAAAGATTAAAAGACGATAACAATTCAAAAGTTCATACCACTCAAAAACCGGAAGCATTACTGCATAGAGTTATTGTTCTATTTACAAAACCAAACGATTTAATTTTAGATCCTTTCGGGGGAACTATGACGACAGGTGCTGTTGCGAAAAGAACAGGCAGAAATTATACAATGATAGAACGGGATACGACTTATATAAAATATGGTTCTAAAAGATTAGAAAATATTCAAGTAAAAATGACAGATATAGAAAAAGCCATTTTCGATATAAAACCACAAAAAGTTTCTATGGAAGAAATGATAGAAAATAACTATTTTACATTAGGCGAACGATTTTATCATAAAAATGGAGAATACTGTATTTTAACAACACCTAATGGATATGTGGAATACAATGGCGAAATTAATTCTATGCATGAAATCGCATCAAAAATGATGAACAAAACCCGCCGAGTTAATGCTTTTGATTACTTTTATGTAATAAGAAATGGCAAACTTATCTCAATTAATGAAATAAGAAACAATTATAGAAAAACACTGAAATAGCGATAAAGGACAACCCATATAGATTGTCCTTTTTTGGCTATTATATTTCAATTTTTTTAATTACTTGGTGAATATTCATATTCAGTATGTAATTCTAATTCCTCGTAATTTCCTAAATCTATAGTGATATTTCCAAACCGATCTATAACTTGAACACCTTCACTTGTGTACCAACCTTTGAATTCCCAATTAAGGAACGTATATGGAGTAATTGTTCCAATTATCTCATTTTCTCCCGCAATAATCGTAACGTTGCCAATTTCTCTCTCTTCATATTTCGGTGTTATGGCGATAAAAGAAGTAACAGATGGGTCTTCTTCTAAGTTTGTGGTGAAAGATCCTTGTTCTTGACTTTGAATTTTTACTTCATAAAGAACGCCTGCTTTTGCGGTAAAACGGAATTTATCGCCCGTAGGATTTATTCTTTCATTATTAACTTGCACAATAATAGTATTGAAAATCGAGTTTTTTCCAAATATAGTGATTTCTACTTCTTTATCTTTAGGGAGAATAACTTTATATGTTGATTCTGTTTTACCGATGGTTTGGTAACTACTCAAATATTCTTCTTCACTTAACCAATACGCAGTTAACGTTGTATTCTCTTCAATAAGTGAAGCCATAGTTACAAATTCTCCATTAGGCAACTGCCAACCCATAAAATAGTATCCATCTCTTTTAATACTTTCGGAAATCCATATAGTATAATCTAAATCAAAAGGAATTACTTCTATTGTTTTACCCGTTCCTTTATAATCGAAACCATAATCTAAAGTTAAAGAAATCGGGGTAGTCTGTTTCAATGTTGTTATTATTGTATTATAATACTTTGCCGTAACCGAAGCATTTGGATTAAAATAGGACCCTTCGATTAATTCATTGTATGGAGAAACAACTCTTATCGTTTTCATTGTAATACCTATTTGTTCCTTGACTTCTTCTTCTGCATCTACCAAAAAGAATCCTTTTACACTAATTGATTTTCCATTCGGTAATTGAACTATATATTCTTTATCCGAATTATAGCCTTCTTGATAACATACCAAATTATCATAATAGTTGTTTATGGTTTCCTTACTGATAACCGTCAACTTTCTATCTAAAGCATTTAATTCAGATAATAAAGTATAGTCTACCTTTTCCAAATATAGATTTATTAAAGTACTACACCCTGAAAATGCCGTGCTATTTATTGATGTTTCGCTTATTACCGCAATGTTTTCTATTTGATTGAAATTATTGTCATATCCACTGAAATAATTACTCGGGATTGCATCAGTCGTATTAATTATGAATGTTTTTATTGTATCCGGTAAACATAACGAATTAAAAGAATTTCCTATCTTATGAAGTTCTATGCTTTTTAATTTTGTACATTCTTCCAGCATAGCATCAACAAACGTCATTTGTTCGGTTATGATTAAATTTTTAGTATAGGCATAGGAAAGATTGAAGTTGGAATACGCTCCATTGAATTTAGGAACGATAACATCGCTTAATTTTTCCATTCCTTCCCCAATAGCACATTCAGCGAAACTTTCAAATGAAGATAAATCCAATTTCGTTATTTCTTTACAATTCTCGAATAATTTATTCGGACATTTTTTAAACGTATCCGCCAACTGATATTGTTCATCTTTTATGGAAAGATTGGAAAAGAATCCTTCTGCCAAAATACCCGTTCCATTATCTAAAACATGAATTTTGGCATTATTCAATATATTCAACGTTCCATATTTACTTAACGAATAATTATTATATACATTCAATTCGGAAGAGATGTTCATATTATCCAACGCTTTTTCATTGATGGAAACATCACTATCGAATGTTACGACTTGGGCAGATACTCCATTCAAATAATTTGATGGAAGGTCTTTTCCTTGAACAATATCTATCCTTTGAATTTCTATATCATTTTTTCCCAAAGCCTTAGAGATGGAATCTCCCTCTCCATTTAAAACCATACTTCTTAATTCGATTTGATTTTCCAACGAACCTTCTGCCAAAGTAATATTTTCACCGGATAAAGTCAAAGATTGTATTCTCACATCAGAAAGAGCATTTTTATTTAAAATTACATTGGAAAGAGAAATATCCAAATCACGGGTATCCGGCTTTACGGAAACAATATTATTACCTAAAATTTCAAAAATATCCGTGCACGCATAATTTTCCAAATTCAATGCACCTAACGCTCCGAAAACAACTTTGGTATTTGGCCCGATAGTCAAAGAATCCAAAAGAATATCCGAACCGAAAAAGTAATTATAATCAATATTATCATTCTCAATATCCACTCTTTTTAATGATTCAGGATATGTTTCATTAAACATATTATCAAATTTATGATTGGAAGAAAAACCATATACCAACGTAGTTAAATTATCCAATCCCGATAAAGATCCTTCCTTCATTTCTCCATTCGGAATACGAAGTTCTTGTAGTTTAATACACCCGACAAAGGCATTGTTTAGAACCACAGTTCCCGTTTCACTCGGAAAAGAAAGAGATACTAGACTTTCACAATTTTCAAATGCCGAAGAACGAATCTCCTCTACGCCTTTCAAATTCACAGTAGTCAATCCCACACAATCTTTAAACGCATTCCTTCCGATAACATTCACATCATTTCCTTCGATTATCTCTAATAATTCATTTCCTTCGAATGCTGCGGCACCGATAGAAATTTCTTCAGATTGAAACGTAACTTTTTTAGCGGAAACATTTTGAAATGCATTTCTTCCGATGGCAGTTACGGAATATCCGTTTACTTCTGCCGGAACAATCAATTCCGCAATACTTTTTCTACTTCCGATATATTTATCGATACTTACCTCGTCATCGGAAATCGTATATTCGAAATTTTTATCTTTAAAATTCAAAGATATCTTTTTAAAGTGCGAAATACTGAAATAAATAAGCCCTGATGTAGCCAAAAGAAGAAGGATTGGGAGTACCCATAAAATTTTAAATTTACGTTTTGCCGCAAACTGTTTTACTTTATACGTTTTCTTCTCTTTTATCGGTTTTGGTTTTTTAAATTGAACCCATTCTCCCTTATCCACATATTTTGTTTCAAATAAGGCTTTAACCAATTTTACTCGAATTGTTTCACATATATTTTTTACCTTATATTTTTGATAAGGAACAAATTCTTTATGTGGTTTTCCATTAAAATCTTTATAAGAAAACACAGAAGTCTGTATCTCATTATCTTCGCTATCCAATTCCGTAACTTCTACTTCAATCGCTTTTACGCTTTCTTTGATTGCGTTGTAAAACTTGAAAATAATATATCTGTCTTTTCCTTCATTACTTATCACATATTCTTTTAGTTGAATAGGAGATTTTTTTTCATCTTGATATTCTATTTTATATAAATTAGAATTTATCATTGTTCTTTTCTCCCTTCTTACTAAAGTAATTATTTTTAATCAGCAAAATAAGTATCATAAGGATAAAATGAATTATGGCAACTCCACCCATAACAATTAAACCATAATAATTATACCAGCCTCTCATAAAGTAATCTTTATAAACTTTTCCGAAGATTTCTACCAATACCCCTCTTACCGCAAATAAGGCCATAAATAAAGACATACTTACTAAGAAAGAAAACAATACGATTCTTCTTTTTAAAACCGGTTCAATCGCATACGGATTGATGATTTTAGAATCTACCGATTTAATTAAAAGATTAACGGATTTACATTTTTTAGGAAGAGAAATGCTTGGAGTAAATTTTTTCGGTTTATTGTCTTTTACTTCCATCACTTTAAACGCTTTTTCTTTTTTATTAAACACAATAATATAAAAAGAAATCGTATTATATTCCCCGCTATATTCTCCGATAAAATATTTTCCTTTTTTATTCTTACTTAAAATATATTCTTGAATATATTCTGCGGATTCATTAATCGGTGAAAAAACAAATTCACTATTCACCTCATCGGTCTTATTCATTCGAACCAATCTATCCAGCATATAAGAATACATATATTTGGTTTTTAATAATCTTTTTTTAACTAATAAGATTACAAATAGGATCAATAATACTACCGAAACTCCTAAAAGTATTCTCCAAAGTAACATAAAAAACACCTACTTTATTCTTCTGTATTTTCTTCGGAATTTTCAAAATCCGGTAAATCTTCTTTATTCTCCGTTTGTTCTTCCAATAGACCATCATCGGCAGCCTTCGCTTCTTCGATTTGCCGATTATATTCTTCCTCTGCCTTTGCCTTTTGTTCCGGACTATCGCTAAATAATGACAACAACAAATCTTCTTTCTGTTGAGCCATTATCTTTTTGGCTTCTTTCTTATCCTTAATTGGTTCTAACGGAATATCGGCAGGATTAATTTCTTCTTTTTCTTTAAATTCAACAACATTTTCATCAAGAGAAACAATATCTTCCAAAAGGCTGAAAATAGCCACATTTCTCGCCAAAGTCAAAATAGGCAATAAGAATATAAAGCCCAAGAAAAACACCGTTTCCACAATTAATATCGCAAGCTTGAATGCCTCCGTCTTACCGAAAAGTTGGATCAACATAATAATTCCATACCCAACTCCGATATACGCAGCCATACATAACGTAAAAACAAAATGAATACTGAAATACGTCCACTTCCCAGTGTTTTTTAACGCATTTGTGGAATTATATAACGCTGATGAAACCGTAATATCCGAATTACTGTCGATAATATATGGTCCTGCGGCGAACAATAACACAAATAAAATGATAAAACAAAGGAGTGCGATAGCACCGGGAACAGTGAAAGCAATAACCAAAGAAAGAGAAAGAATCCCTTCTTTTTTTGCTCCTCCGCAAAAAAATCCCAATATCCCAAAACCGGATGTAATAATTCCGATTAAGGCAATTCCCGCCATAAGCATTATGAAATACAAAAACCCATATAATAACATAGTCCATATAGAATGGGGTTTATCCGCTCCCGTAAAGGCTTTGGTTAAAACTATTGTTTCATTGCGGGTTGCCATTCTCGCAATCCGTTGATCGGAAAGATAGAAAATAGGAAAAAACAACAATCTCCCTATGCCTGAGGCAATAAGATACAAATAATATTTCAAATAATTAAATTTACTTGTTTTAAATACTGCCTTTGCTTTCCTAAATCCTTTCTTAAAATAAAATGTAAATCCTTGATCCATAAGGTAACTCCTCCTTTTCCCTTATCAAGATATCCGCTGTGTTGTCAGCGTTAATGTACCCAATTCACTGGTTACTTCAAAATTTTTTTCATAAAACTCTTTACCGTATTTCGTAGAATCCAAAATAGTATCTCCGCTTTTTACACTTTCAAATTCAAATGTATTCGGCGTAGAAACATTTCCCTTATTCTTTAATTCTGTTTGATACTTCTTATTATCTTTTCCGATAATAGATAATTCTCCGGTCGTTTTAAATTTTAAATCCAACAATTTATCATCGGCTTCATTGCTTGTTCCGTTATCATAATAACAGTCTTCCAAACCGAAAACTTCATATCCCGAAGCGGTAATACTACCTGTTTCATAAACACGTGCTATAGCACTCTCCGTCTTAACCGTTATTTTTCTTTTCTCTATTTCATTGATAACGGCATCAGCCGAAATATGATAATTATCCGCACCTTTATCCGAAGTTTTTATACAATTCCCGGACGAATCGAAATCAAGCGTAAAATCAGAAAATCTTGCATCACTCAATCTAATCTGTCCGACATACATTATATACGTTCCCGCATCTCTTATACCGCTTTCTAATTCAAGAATATTATTACTATATCCCAATTTATATCCTAAGAAATGCGTATCGGAAATATTCTCTGTAACAAATTCATAACTTATATCACTTGCCGTATAAATAATTTGCCGTCCGTCATACGTTTTTTTAGGTTTACTTGCCAATTCCAAACGTAGTTCCGCATAATCGATATAGAACGTATTCTCTTCTTCCACAACCTCAATTATGTAATCCGTAGATTGAACATCGTTTACCGAAATGATAGAAGATTGACCGAGATTACTATTCCATACTCTTAATGTTTGAATATTAATTGTATATTCTCCGGCAGAAAACATATCCTCATAGGAAGAAAAATTATTAAAGTGTAATTTATCTTTCAATTCCATACCATTTCTCAAAATTTGAACTTCTTGAAGAGCCAATCTCTCTCCCGGAATAACAGAATATTGTTTTATATGTCTTTCTCCGTCGCCATCGATAAAATAGAAATCTTCTTCGGAGATGATAACTGGATTCGTATCATATGGCTTAGAATATTTGGAAGCGGAAAAACCAATTTGAATTATTACTTGATTAATTTGAAGATGTCCGGCCTCATTCGTTACATCATAATACTTAGAAGTAACATCGACTCCATCTTCCAAAATACGATACATAAAATAGTTATTATGTTCTTCTAAACAATCTTTTACCGTCGTAACACTTCCATAAACATCGACTTCGATTGTATGATTTGGAAGTAATACCTTTTCTTCCAAATCTTCTTTTTCCATTTCTTCTCCTTCATAAGAAATATTCCATTCCGGACAAGTTAACGGCATACTGTCATAATCTTTTTCAGCCGAAGCGGTTTTAATTGTAAAGACAATCGGTGTAATCGTAATGTTTCCTGTTTCATATGTAATATTATAATTTAAAGTAACATCTTCCGTTTCCGCCATTATCTTTAAAGATTGAATATTTCGAGTCGCTGTTCCGACAATCTTCAATTCCCCTATAATCACAACATCGACGATCGTATGACCTGAACATAATTCCCCATCGGTTTGAGTCCAAGCGTCATATCCTTCATATTCTGCCGTTACACCATTAGGATATACATCTCGTATATTTACTTCAATATCATTCGGTTTTACCGATATTTCTCTCGGTAATATTGTAAACGTAGTAGATAAGATTTCAATTCGATAATTTTGTTCTACCAATTCCGAATCGATATTCAATATAGGATTATCTCCTGAAATAACATATGTTCCGGCATTTTTAACTTCTCCGATTTCAATTCCCTCTTGATAGAATTTTAAATCCAAACTTTCCAATACATGACCTTCAGCCAAATTTGAAACCGTATAAGAATCTTCACCATTATATATTTCCTCTAAGGTATAAACATCACCCTTATAAACTTGATCAGAAGGCATTTCAATAGAAATCGTAACTTCTCTCGGAGAAATAACAAACTTTCCGTTTTCATATGTAATATCATAATTCTTTTCTGTATTTTCTTCGTCTTTATCCACAATAGAAATAGATTCCACTATTAAATCATAAGATCCCGCATTGGTAGCGTTCAAATTCAAATAAATAATATTATTTATCTCTTGTTGTTCAGCAAGACTTCCTGAAAGAATACGATATGCCGAGGTCAATTCTTCGAATAAATCAGACCATATTGTATATGTCTTATTATCATAAATAATCTCTTTAGATTCCAACGCAATCGTGATCTGTCTTGAAGTAATCTCCAAATGACCATCTTCATAGGTAATATTATAATTGTTCGTTACATCGGTATTTCTATCACTAACCAAAACAATTCTAGCGTTAGAAACACGGAAATCTACGCTTCCGACATTCTTTAATTGAATATTATCATATTGAATGCTTCCTATCATTTGACCTTCGATTAATCCCTCTACTTCTACTCCCACATCTTGCGGAGTTAAAAGTTTTCCGTCATATTCCTTCGTCAATGATTTTCCTTTAATATGTAATTCTTTGCTAGTGATTTCTAATGTACCCTCAGATTTAAATTGAATCGTATAACAATATGTTATATCATCTTCATTTTCATAGATAGCCAATCGTAATTTATTTATTATCGTACCGACATTGGTTATCGTCGTATAATCCATAACTTTTATTTGATGTCCTTCAAACACAGTAGAACCTTCCACATCATATTCCAAATAATAATGTGTTTTAGAATCATATTCCCAAGTTTGAGATTTCGTATTAAAATTTAACTCAAACGGAGTTACTTCTAAAATTCCCATTTTATAAGTAATACTATAATTCTTTGTTACATCCTTATCGGTTTTATCATAAATAACCGCATTACGGATTTGATTATACTGTTTTCCTACAAGACGTATTTCTCCGTCAAAGTCAATAGATTCCAATTTTTGATCCGGAGCCAATTCATTCCCAGTGATTTCAATACTAGATGGATCGGTATTTTTATACGTTAAAATCTCATTATCAAATACTTTGGTTTGACTTGGTGCTATAAGTGTAATTTCACGTTTTGTTACAAGTAAGATACCATTCTGAACAAAAATCTGATATTGATCGGTAACATCTTTTTTCGTATCTTTATTTTCAACTTTAATATTTATATAACTTGATTCACTACGACCTACATCTGTTTGAGAACCGGAATATTCTCCCGTTAAAGAATCCATAGCCAACAATCCGGAAACGGATACATCATTCGCTATCAATGGTGTTCCATCATATACTTTATCGGTATCCTCTACTTGAATCTCCAATACTTGTTGACCGATAGATAATGTTCCCGCTTGATAAAAAATATCATAATTCTTTGTTACATCTCTCCCAGAAGAATCTACAATCACCGTAGAATGAAACAACAAAGGATATGTTCCAACATAAATTCTTTCTTCCTCTTCCAAAGTCAAAGATTGAATACTATGTCCTTGTAAAAGAGAGGATGATTTTAAAGTATATCCGCTTTCTAATTTTTCATAAATATCATTAAAGTCCGTATATGAACTTCCTTTATATATTTTTTGAGCATTCTTAGCGACAAGTATTATAGATAACGGAGTAATAATCAATTTTCCGCATATATATGTAACATCATAATTCTTATCTATACTCAAATCATCATCTAAAGTAATTCTATTAATTATTAAATCATATTCCCCTACATCATTGGTAGTTGGACAGCTCGGGGCACTTAAAGATATACCCTTAATCGTTTCATATAATTCCCCATATTCCGTATGACACTTTTCCGACCAATTAAGAAATTGCAAAACATACATCATTGGTGACGTTGTATATTCCCGTACTATGTCGTCAATACGAATGCCGACGGAGGCTTTATTAATCGTCAATTTGCCTTCTTTTACAGTTATAGCATAATTTGCCTTATCTACATTGCCACCATTAATCGTATAGCCATTTTCTTTTATAATATATGTTCCTACATTCTTGGAATTATTTGGAATGGTAATAGGTACTTGTAGAATATGAGAATCTACCAATTCTCCCGAATCAATCGTAAATGTATCAAAATTACCAAATAAATCTTGTTGAGAAAATGTCTTCCCATTATATGTTTGAACACTATTTTTAATAGAAATAGTCAATAGTCTTGGCGTAACATTTATATTTCCGTATGCCGTAGAACTTGTGTCAATCGTATAATTTCCTGTAACATCTTCCAATGTGGTTTTATCAAAAATTCTAAATTCCATTATATTTTTTCCGCTATCGGAAACATTAATTACTTCTTTTTGACTCTTAATTTCAATTTGTTCGTTATCTAATACTTCTCTATCCAATACATACTCATTATTGAAATGGCTTTGACCATCATATACGGCAGTTGCACTACCTGTGGATTTTAAAGTAAGTTTAATCGGTGTTATTTTTAATTTATTGTAAATTATATTTATATTGAAATTATACGTTACATCTTTATCTTCATTATAAATAGCCAAGCCTACGATAGATATATCATATTCTTTACAATCTTTTCCCGAACCGATAATCTTATCACATCGGAATTCATGATTTGTCGGTAAAGGTTGACTGTTAAGAGAAATAGTTTTTCCTATTAAATCCTCTTTTGTTACTTGTTGAATTTCTCCATTATATTCTTTTTCCACACTTAAAATAGTATATCTAAGTGGGAATTTACCAATCGTAAAAGATTGAGGGTTAGTGATAATTTCATAATTATCATTCACTTCCTCTTCTTTTGAATTAAGGATATGAATATCGGATATGGATATCATATATGTTCCGGCATCTATCATCGGACCATGATCGACTTCCATATTAAAGTTTACACTATGCGTAGGAAGATTATTTTCTATGATTTTTTCAAAATCCGTATATTCTTCCCCTTTATAAATGGCATCTATCGGAAGAGAATATCTTAAGGTTAGCGGTCGCTTGGTTATAGTAACTGTCGCAGTAGATCCGTTAAAAGAAAATTCATAGTTATTATTAAACTGTTCATCATCGATTTCTACTCCGGTAATAGAATATTCATATTTTCCTACCGGTAGTTCCTCTGTATCTTCTATTTCGGCTATTTTATATCCTACTTTTAATTGAGATTCCAAATCCTTATCTCTATAGACAATACCATCTGCCAAACTATATTGATACTCGATTCTATCTCCATATATCGCTTCCACATCGATTGGAGAGAACAACAAGACTTTCGGATAAATCTGTAAACTACCATATTCGTATTCAATCGTGTAATTATTTGTGATATCGGTTCCGGCAGAAGAGAAAATTTTAAAACGAATATCATTGGAATATATTCCTACATTGATTCTTCGTGTTCCGGATAAAGAATCACTCACTACTTGTAAAACATCTTCACTCGAAATTTCTCCTTCTGTTACCTCAAAATCATTAAAAATGAAATGGATTCCATCATAAACTTTATGAGAAGATCCTGTAATAATCTTTATCGGTGCCGCGCTGATGCGGATAGAACCATTACTTATATTCATATGATAATTATTCGTTACATCAATATCGTCATTGATTTCTTCCGTCCCCAATGTATCATAAATCTTAAAAGTCATTGTATTTTCATAGGTGCCTACATATATCGGTTTGGCATAATCTATAAGTTCAATTCTATGAGTCGGTTGAACCAATTCTCCACTATTGTATTCTGGATTGGATTGAACGTGTCCGTTATAAATAAATTCTTCTGTGTTCGATAAAGTTTCTATATCCAATTCGGCTTGCTCGATAAAAATTTCTCCATCGACATATTCAATATCGTAGTTTTCCGTTACATCGACGCCATCTTCATATATCCTTGCGGAAGAAATTTGATTGGCTGTCGCACCGGCATTTACCGCAACACTGTCAAATTCTACTTCTATATTTTGGTCGCCAACCAAACTGCCTTCCATTTCATACTCTTCATATCGATGTTCCAACCCATCATATGTTGTTTTCATATCCAACGCTTTCAATGTTATCTTACGATTGATAATCTTAAACTCGGATTCATACTCTTGTGGGAAAACATACGCACTGGTTACATCTTCTCCATATGAATTGATAATATGAATGCTGGAAGTATCTACTTTAGCCATAGCCACACGAATGGCTTTATAGTCATAAGAAATATCATATCCATCGGCAATTCTATCTCCATAAGGCAAATCCGCCAATAATTGAGGATTATCTCCATAAGGAACTTCTTTTGTGATAGATAAATCTATTTCTTTTGGTTGAATAGCAAATTCAACCGCATCACTATGTCCTTTTATTCCAAAACTACGCTTAGAAACAGCACGAATATAATAATTTCCAGGATAAATCGGTTCTTCTTTACTCCAAGTTTTTCCATCTTCGGAAAATTCATATTTTACAGAAGAACAAAATGCGTCCGCTTTATACTCTAACTTTTCTCCATAAGTTATTTCATTTAAACTTAATTCAACCTCTTCGGTAATCATACCTTTCGTAGAAAGGAAAGCAACAAGACCTGCCATACAAATACCGATAACAGATAAAATTAAAGCCTTAAAACGCAATATTCCATTCTTTACTTTAGCAATTTTCTTCATTTTATTTTCATATAATTCATACAGCATACTATGTCGCCCTCCTTTCTAACTTAAATTCTTTATATAATCCGTATATAAATCGATAGGAACCTCTAAATATCCATTACCACTTTCAAATTTATAATCTTTTGTAACATCTAAATCCCCATCAAGTATTTGAATATTATCTTTATCGACTTCCGTAAGTAATGTTACCGTATCTAATGTCGCTTCTACAACTGTAGGCCTTCCGTCGTCATCTAAAACCAATTTAACCATCGGTTTTTCTTCATCCTTCGCTTTTATCGTATAACCATAAATGTCAAGCATATAATGCAAAATTTCGATATTAGACAATGCTTCTTCAATCGTTTGTCCCGGTTGAATAGTATAATCATCTGGACATATGAATAGTAGTTCTCCACTTACATAAATTCCGATAATGGATTGTAAAACAATAATTTCATAATTTTCCGTTGTTTCATATTTATCCTCTATAATACCATCATATACTCTCAACCAAAAACTAGTATCGGTAAAAAGATAAGATTTAGATTCTTCTATATTTTCATCTTTTATAAAAGGTTTATCATAATCTTCATGTTTATAAGCATGATCTACTATTTCTCCCTCCACCGGTTGTCCGTCAACAGTAATGTCTTCGTCTTCCCAGCATAGGATTTCACTATCGTCTTGGGCTTCTTTTATTTTACTTGTTGCCCGAACATAAAGTTTTTTCTTTACAAGTTGTATATATCCATCTTTTACTTCGATTTTATAGTTGGAAGTAATCGGATTCCCTTCTTCATCGGAAATCGTAATATCTTCCATTTTAATAGTTGTGGTAACCCGACCCGTACTTACTTCTCCGTCCGGTTCCCCATCACTCCACGTTCTTATAGAACCTTGAATTTGACTTACGGAAATCGTATGATTATGGTTTTCCATAAAAGTGATGATAGACTCTTTGGATTTATTTTCCCAACTATTCTCTTCGGGAACAACCAAATCCTTTCCTGTATATGTTAACTTAAAGTTTTTAATTTCTATTTTAACCGAAAGCGGTTCTACTTCAAATACTGTCGCATTATCTCTAGTAATAAATTGATAATAGTTACTTACATCTTCATTGTCTTCGGTCAAAACTTTCATACTATAATAACATATCGGTAAGGATTCCGTAGTAGATGAAAAACTGCTGTCTTTATGTACCAATCTCATTTTGGAGGCGTTCGTTATCGTCGGAATGGTATCGAATACTATTTGCCAATGATGTCCTTCAAGAAAACTATCCGTAAGGATTTGAATATATTCTTTATCCGTTTCACTTTCATTTGGATTAAATGTTTGTTCTTCGGCATTATAGGAAACAATCTTATCACTGACATAAAAATATATCTTTCGCTTGCGAACATTAAGTTTTCCGCTACTCACAACCAATTCATAATTTGACGTAACATCTTCTCCCAACGCATTGACGATTTTATAATGAACTTTATCATTATCTACCCCTTGATCGGGAGTGATTCCCGTTTCACTTCTCTCTGCCCATTGTTCGACAATCTCATCGCCTTCCAACAATTTGGAAGGATCTATAAAACAATCCGGACTGGTCAACGGTTCCCCATCATATTCCTTTTCGGCGGAAGATGTGGTTGCCTGTAATTTTCTCGGGGTTATAGCCAACGTTCCGTAATCATATTCGATTTTGTAATTATAACTGACATCAGATTGGTTTTGATCCAACAGTTGAAACTCCAAAGCGTTGGGAACATTATCCATAACGTTGGTTATCGACGGCATTTTCGTTACTTTTAATTGATGTCCTTGAATTAAAGATCCCGAAACAACTTCATAATTCGGACAAGTCAATGGTTCTCCATCATATTCTTTTGTCATATTTTGGGTTTGAATAACGATATTTCTTTGAATTACCGTCAATGTCCCCGTTTCTTCAACAACTTCATATTTATCCGTAACATCTGTATTATTGGAATCCAATATAACGGCAACATAAGTATTTTCGCTTTCACCGATTTCTTTTTGTTTTCCACTGAAAAGCATTTCTAAATGATCTCCGTCTTTTAATTTTCCGGAAAGAATCTCATACTCTTCGCAAGTTAATACATTCCCGTCATATTCTTTTATCCTACTCTTTGAAGATATAACGATTTTATTCGATGTTACACGTAATACTCCGATAAAAATCAAGAAGATATAGATAAGTAAAATCGCACTTAATCCTATAACAACGCTTCCGATACCATATACTAATTTTTTACGTTTAAACATATCTATTCCTCCTTCCTTATTTTATCCGTTTCGTTCTATCCTTTGAATATATTCCTTACATAATGGCATTCGGTCTTGCCCAAACAATTCATCAATAAAATTGATTAGTCCTTCCGCCGCATTCCTTACATATACCGGATTCTGACTCTCTAATTTCCGAATGACCTTCCTTGATAATATATCATCTATCGCATCTACTTCCGTTCCTCCACACGCCACATATACCGGTATGTAACTTCGTATCTGCTTCATAATTCTATTTCCGAACGTTATATGAAAATTCTCTATCATATATTCGTCCAATTTCTTTATCCTTCTTAAATTTCTTCCGCTAATCTTATACTCTTTCTGGGCTTCCCCCATTAATTTCTCTAAGTATCCTTCTCTTATCTTTATTCCTTCCGTCTTCTCCGCTTCAAATGGCTCTGCCTTCTTATCCAAATTTAATACCATCGCTCTATCATATACTTTATCCGATATCGCAAACGTCGAATCGTCGTTATTCGCTGTCCCGATAAACCACATATTCTTCGGTAATTTTAATTGCCCATTCTTCAATAACTTCGGATCGGTTTTCCATACATCGGATACAACATCTAAATATCGACTCTCCGGATTCGGTAATTCCAACAACGACAAGAATTCCGCAAAGTAATATTCCACTCTCGCTATATTCATTTCGTCTAATACTGTTATATATATCTCTTCATTATAATTCGCTTCATATAATTTCTGTAATAATGTCGTTTCATTAAACTTTTTCGTAAACTCATTATAATATCCGATTAAATCCGTTCTCTCTTTCCACATCGGCTGTATCGGTACTACTACCGTTGGATTCTTTAAAAATTCTCCGAACGCATACGCCAATGATGTCTTTCCTGTTCCTGACATACCTTGTAATATCAATATATGCGTTACCGCCAAGGACGCTATAAATCTTCTTATATCCGCTATATCATAATACAATCCCAGTCGATTACAGGAAAACTTACGGAATTGATCGCTTAATTCTTTTAATGTTATCGTTTCATTATATTCCGGTGCCTTATAATTCTCATATTCTTTATCCAATCGGGTTAGCATATAGAATCTTGCCCCCAATGGTTCTTCTTTTTCCTTCTTCTTCTCGGTTATTGCCCGTATTACCGGCGGAACCGCTCCTACCGCAGTCGGACTACCATATCCGCTTTGTTGTGGGGAGGGAGAAGTCCTCGTAATCACCATATATTGTTTTCGATGTTTAATTAACGCAATAATAAGAATAAATAATCCGATGGGAATCATCAACAATAAAATTAACAATATATAAATGGTTTCCGAATGAACATATTGTGTCTCTTCGAATATATCAGTATTCTTTCCGAAAAATAACGCACAAAGTAAAAGAGAACCAAATAATAAGATAAAAATAGATAATATGACAATTTTCTTTATTCCCGGTTGTTTTACCTTCATATTGTTTCTCCTCCTTTTCTTCTTTACACATTATTCTTCGCTATCTTCCGTCTTTTCTTCCTCTATCGATTCAACCAAAGATTCTTCTTCATTCATTTCTTGTTCTAAAGGTTCTTCCTTATTTTTTTGTTTCTTCGGCATCTTTGCCCATAAAATATTCTTACGAATAACCTTTTTGGCTTTTTTCCATTGATCGTCAAACAAATCCGCAAATGCCACAAACTCGTTTTCCAATTCTTCAAACCGCTCTTTGGACGTATAATCTTCTTCTTCGGTAATCACCCCGTTCATTTGACGAATGCCATGTAATTGAGCGGAAATAAGTCTTTTCTCCGCTAATAAACTTTGGTATTGATTTTCCAATTTTTCATATTCTGAATCCATTTCTTGCCGATGGCGTTCCAATTCATTTTTATCTTCTTCAAATTGTTGTTGAAATAGAAGTTTATTTTCTTGAATTTGACGTTGACAATCGGTAAGTTGATTTCTTTTTTCTTCTTCGATTTGTTCTATTTTTTCATTTAATTCATCGATTTGACTATCATAAGAAGCCGCAAGTTCTTCTTTTTCTTCATTATGATTAGCTATAATTGAATTCAATTCACTGATCTGAACTTCATATCGTTCCTCTAATAAAGATTTATCTTCTTCAAATTGTTGTTGTTGAAGAGAGAATTGATTTTCGAAATCATTTTGAATTTGTTCTAAATTCGCTTCATACTCTTTTTGAATCTCTTCTTTTTCCTTTTCAAATTCTTCTTGTAGTTGTTGTTTTTCTCTTTCAAACTCCGCCAACAATTCCGCTTTTTCTTGTTCAAACCGTTCATAAGCGGCATCGATTTCCAATATATGTTGTTGATGAAATAACGCAATCATTTCTAAATAATGATCTTTCAATTTTTCCAACTGTAGTTCGTGTAATTGTTCTACAGCCTGCATATCCGTAATATATTTTTGATTTAACCGATCGATTTCTTTATCTTTAAATTGAACAATTTTATTCAATCCAGAAATCTGTTTATTCAATTCTTTCTTTTCTTTCTTTAATTCTTCATTCTCTTTCTTTAATGTATCCGCTTCGGTCTTCGCATTTTCCAATTCTGTATTCTCTTGTTCTAAAAAGTGATTTCGCTTTTCCAACAATAACATATATTCTTCTACGCCTTCGCCGGATTCTTCGATTCTTCTTTTTAAACTTTGAATTTGATTGGCTATTTTCTTACTTTCTAAAATCTTTCGTTCTTTTTCTTCCAAATCATATAATTTCTTTAATTCCGGTTTTAAATCATTTCCGTATTCATACGTAAGGAAAGACGTTAAACTTACCAATTCAGAAACCTCTTCCGCTGTATCCAAAGGAAAAGGCTGATACGTTTTCTTTACTTCTTCAACACTATACCCTTTATCTCGATAAGAAGATACATAATCGTATAAAGCCAAAGCGTTTCGGAAATTATTATTCATTCTTAAAACATTGGTTTTAACAATCGGCGGTTTTACCATCGGTGCCTTAGAAACTTCCACCATTAAATCCGTCGCCAATAAAGAAGAAACAATATGATTTATCGTTTCAATTCTTTCAATTAAATTCTTGGATTCGTCATTTAAAAGAGAATATGGACTATCTTTTCGCTCTTCAAAGAACTTTAATTCAAATTGAATCGTTCTTGTCTTCGTGTGAATCTTTTTATCCATTAATAGATTCCCTTGATATGTATTGATCATTTCTTTGATTTTATCTAATCTTAATTGAATAAAATCTTTCAAATAAACCAATAACATATACAAAAATCGATTTTCATAAATGGCAAAATCACTTAATTTTTCAACCATAAACAACTTATCGGGAATAACTTCTTTATCCTCTTCGGGAACACGTGTAATTAAATTACTATGTTTAGCCAAATGTTCCACAGAGGCTTTAGAAACCTTTTTTACCTTCTCGATAGGGATTACTTCACCATTACTAGTGATAAATTGTCTTTGTTCCTGCACGGCATTTCCAACAAAAACCAAACCCGCTTCGATCTTCGCAACCCATTCTTCTTCAATTGTCACTAAAAACTTAATTGACTCTAGCGTATCGTTTTCTATGTTGGCATCGATAATCGCTTTACGTTGCCTTTTTAATCCTTTATTTTCAATAGTATTCTTACGATATTCGCTAAAGGCTCGAAACAATGTTTTTAATTGATCCATACCTTGCGACCACCTTTAATAATTATCCGTTTCGTTCTATCCTTTGAATATATTCCTTACATAATGGCATTCGGTCTTGCCCAAACAATTCATCAATAAAATTGATTAGTCCTTCCGCCGCATTCCTTACATATACCGGATTCTGACTCTCTAATTTCCGAATGACCTTCCTTGATAATATATCATCTATCGCATCTACTTCCGTTCCTCCACACGCCACATATACCGGTATGTAACTTCGTATCTGCTTCATAATTCTATTTCCGAACGTTATATGAAAATTCTCTATCATATATTCGTCCAATTTCTTTATCCTTCTTAAATTTCTTCCGCTAATCTTATACTCTTTCTGGGCTTCCCCCATTAATTTCTCTAAGTATCCTTCTCTTATCTTTATTCCTTCCGTCTTCTCCGCTTCAAATGGCTCTGCCTTCTTATCCAAATTTAATACCATCGCTCTATCATATACTTTATCCGATATCGCAAACGTCGAATCGTCGTTATTCGCTGTCCCGATAAACCACATATTCTTCGGTAATTTTAATTGCCCATTCTTCAATAACTTCGGATCGGTTTTCCATACATCGGATACAACATCTAAATATCGACTCTCCGGATTCGGTAATTCCAACAACGACAAGAATTCCGCAAAGTAATATTCCACTCTCGCTATATTCATTTCGTCTAATACTGTTATATATATCTCTTCATTATAATTCGCTTCATATAATTTCTGTAATAATGTCGTTTCATTAAACTTTTTCGTAAACTCATTATAATATCCGATTAAATCCGTTCTCTCTTTCCACATCGGCTGTATCGGTACTACTACCGTTGGATTCTTTAAAAATTCTCCGAACGCATACGCCAATGATGTCTTTCCTGTTCCTGACATACCTTGTAATATCAATATATGCGTTACCGCCAAGGACGCTATAAATCTTCTTATATCCGCTATATCATAATACAATCCCAGTCGATTACAGGAAAACTTACGGAATTGATCGCTTAATTCTTTTAATGTTATCGTTTCATTATATTCCGGTGCCTTATAATTCTCATATTCTTTATCCAATCGGGTTAGCATATAGAATCTTGCCCCCAATGGTTCTTCTTTTTCCTTCTTCTTCTCGGTTATTGCCCGTATTACCGGCGGAACCGCTCCTACCGCAGCGGTCGGTGTAACTCTGGAAGTATTCGCCATTGTTTTGGCATCATCGATATCATTTTTTCCTTTATTATCATTTACTTTAATCGTTTCCGGTTTCCGATGTTCATTTATAACAACCAATATGATTAAAATAATCAATAAAACCAATAAAATCATAATATAAACAATGATTGCGTTACGGGTGGAAAGAAATTTCCATATCATATCTAAAATATCTTCGAAACCGAACAATACTAAATGAAATATCATTGGTTACACCTCCTTTTCTTTTTCGTTAAAAACATTAATCCATATTCGCTTTTAAATTTGTCAAAATCCGATGACTATTCATCGTATTATCCGCACCGAAAATTCGATCGAGTGCGTCAGATGTATTACTATCGTCGGATTCGGTTCGGAATCGATAAATCGAAGCGACCATCGGTAAAATCTTAACTGCCATTATCGTATCTATCGCTTCTTCCGGTTCTCCTCCGCAAATCAAATAACAGCCGGTATAATCTTCCATTTGACAGAATTCTTTATTTCCGATTTTAAAATTCAACTTCGTCTGCATAAACTCTTCAAATTGATCTATTCTTTTCCAAAGTTCTTCGGAAATAAATTTTTCTTCCGCTTGTCTATGTAAACAATCCTTAAATCGAGAATAAGAAATCAAATTCTCATTTGAAATCGGATTCTCCACTGCGTTACCTACCCGAATATTCGGAAATAGAAATACAGAATTTTTAGACAATTCAAAAGGTACTTTAAATGGCAATCCATCTTCCAATATCATAATAAACCATAAATTTTTAGGAATTTCTTCCAATTCAGAAAGTTCATAATGGAAGGCGTTTCTCAATTTGATTGTATGATGTACCGTCGCATTCTTAACATAATCCAAAATCGGTTTTAAATATTCCATTTTATACGGATTCACTCCATCTATTACCGCAAACGTCATATTATCCGGAGATTTCATAGCCGAAGAAATAGCGTTTAGAATTGCCGTATTATGATGTTCACCATTATAAAGCCTATATAATACATCGTCCATTCTCACCCAAGAAGGCTGAACTTTTTCTTTATAATATCCGATTCCCAAATATTCACTTAATATCCCTAAAAACTTTTGTAATAACTCTTTATCATTATGGTGCATAAAAATCATTTTCGTGGAAGCGAAAGAAGAAAACAACATTCTCGCACTCGCATATTCTACACCAACACCTCTGGCATTGGAAAAACTACAAAATTCCTCACATAATTTCTGCAAAGAAATATCCTGATTAAAATCCGATTTGCTGGCGATTTCTACACTTTCTATATATTCTTCATCAGAAGAACTTTCTTCTTCTGTAGATTCCGTTGACAGAATCGGCTTTACTTCCACATCTTCAAAATAATTATCACATTTTAACTGTTCGATTACCTTATCATAAGAATTGGTATGAATAATATATTCGTCCTTTTTCTTTTTCACTTGCAGTTTTATAAATATTCCAGCAAAAACTTGAACGATAAAAATGATAAATCCTAAGAAAATAATTAAATATATACTTTCCTTAAAATATATACTTTCCTTAGCCAACCATATACAAAATCCTAAAACAACATCAAAATATAACGCAACCAACACCGCCAAAATAATTTTGGCACGAGAAGAAAACAGCGTTTTCTTTTTTGTTTTATCCGTCAAATGAAACTCTTGTAAAGCATACGCTTTTTTCGTTTGAACTTCCACTTTCGGCTCTATTTCTTCCACTGGTTCCTCAACTTTCTCTTCTGTTGGTTCTTCCACTGGTTCCTCAACTTTCTCTTCTGTTGGTTCTT
>CANQDJ010000019.1 GCA_947592005.1 uncultured Anaeroplasma sp. | reverse complement strand
TTGAATTATCCACATAAAAAAGACAAACCCTTAGTTTCATTTCAAAAAAACTAAGGATTTGTCAACAATCTGAAAGGGTGTTTTTGTTACACCCTTTATAATTTAGAGAACCATACATTTAAAAACCTCGTTTCCATGTCCAAGAAGCGGGGTCCATATCACTTTTCATTCTATTTTTTATTAATATTCCTTGTTATATCATTCTTATAAATTAATTCCTGGATTTTCTTTTGATTTCATCTATCAACCAATGGACCGTAGTAGCAGGAACCATTTCAGATGGATTAATTTTACCATCACTGATATGCTTGTTAAGTTTATTTTCAGCAATCTGAATTGCTTCTTCTTCACTACCTTTAGATAAAAGTTTGATATATAATCTTTCATCTGTTTTATCATATTCTTGATCGAGTCTTTTTTTTAAATTCATGTCCAAACTCTCTACAACAAGTAGTAGAATCTTGATAATACGGCATACTTCCAAAATAAGCATTAAACCATATTTCAATGCAAGGATTTGACCACGCAACGCCAATGCCGGAGTTAATTGCCATGTCGATAATGTCATCAAAACCTTTAACTTTATCTCTGTCAAACACAATCCAAGGTTCTGCAAATTGTGGCATTTCAGATAAAAAGTTTTTTGCTTCTTTAATAAGATCCCTATTTTTCTTCTGAACAACCTTAATAATAAGTTTTTCCCCCTACCAAAGGTCGAATCGAATCTCTCAATCCGTTAAAATAAACTCTTTCCGTACCTTCAGTATCCGTAACAATTAAATAATATCCAAATTTAGGCTTCTTTCGATTTGTTCTTTCATTTCTAGATTGTCTTTGACCATTTCTACTTCCCTTACCCATTATGAATTACTCCTTAAAAAAATCAAAACATTTTAGAGTTGGAATAGCTCCATATTTTCCTAACAAATAATTCTTCTCATAGTTTTCATCTTTTCTTATTTTCGTTCCAACTTCATCCACAAAATCGCTCAATGAATATAACTGAGAAACCCCATTAGGTGCTTTTTCGGTAAACCATATTTCATCTCTTCTTAAAAGATTGGCATTTAGTTGCCATGAATCATGTGTAGTAAATATTAATTGAGCATTATTCGGATTTAATTCTTTATTCAAAAAAGTTTGAGTAAATACTCTTACCAATAATGGGTGAAGTTTGGCATTAAGTTCATCTACTACCAATATTCCTCCCACCGACAAAACAGATTCAAGCCAAGGATATAGTGCAAACATTTTTAAAGTACCAGCTGATTCATATTGAAAAGGAATCGAGGCAACGCCATTACCATCTGCCATTTGATGAATGGCAAATACTTTAAATTTATTATTCCCCGAGTTTTCTCCTTCCACTATTTTGATGTTAAAATCGATAATGGATTCATCAAACGAAGATAAGTATTTTAAAACTTTTTTTCTAACCTCTTCATTTTGGTCAAAATCTTTTGGAGTTAATTTTGATAAAAAGAAATTCTCAAATGGTTGACCGAAATTGGCAAATTCATTAGTCATAAACCAATCACGAACAAATTTCAACTTTTCAACTTTAAGTTTCGCTCCCAAAGAAACCAAAAGTGTTTCTTTTTCTAAGGCAATCATTAGATTATCTTTAATTTTGTTTGGAAACCCTGCCAAATCCAATTCATTTGTCTTCCGATTCCTATAAAATATTCGAGAGGCTTCCTTAGAAGTCTTTGATTTAATATTAAGCCATTCCTCAACAACTCCATCTATGTCAATAGAAAAACCATAATTATATGTTTTTTCTTTTATATCAAAAGGTTCTATAAAATATACTTCAAAAGAAGATTCATTATCTTTCGTATTATTATCAAAAAGAAATGGAGTCGGTCGTTGAAATCCTTCTTTCTCTTTTTTAGATGTATCTCCCCCGTAATTTAAAGAATTCATAACGTATTCATGCATATATCTAAAGGCTTCTATCACATTGGATTTACCGGAAGCATTTGCACCAAAGATTACGGCAACAGGCAACACTTGCTCACCACCTGTCTTAATGACGTGTTTTTCATATTCTGTTATTTTAGTTGCAGTCATATCAAGAGTTGTATCATCTCTAAAAGATTTATAATTTTTAAAATTAAATTGTAATAGCATAATAACACCTCCATTCATATTATATGACAAAAAATAAAAAAATCAATTACTAATTGTGATTTTTTCTCATTTAAATTGGTGTTTTTTAAAAATATTGAATTTTTATATTAAATTTTAATCTAAGTATCTAAGAAAAAGTGAGTGAATGTGATTCTTTGTGTTTGTTCACTCTAAGGTTTCTATTTCATACATTGCGAAAATGTCTAAGTGTATTTCTAGTAGGTTATTAATGAAGAAATTTCCTAAAATATCTAAATTTCTTTAAAAAAGTTGGAAAAGTTATTTTAAACTTTTAAAAATCGTAATTGTACCGCTTCCCTTTTTCTTGCGGTATCAAATATTTATAAAGAAAATAAGTGACTGTAAAACATATCTTTTAAAAATAAAGATTTACAGTCACCTTCTTTTAATAACCATTTTGATATTGTGCATAGTCAATAGACAAAAAACTACCAAAATCATATTTGACATTGATTTTAAACCAATATAAAGAATATAACGTTTAAATTCTTCTTCTTTTTTCTTCCTTGCGTCGTTTTAAATCTTTTTTTAGTTCTTCTTGTTGGGATTTAGTTCCTAAATAATTAATTTCTTTCAATTTAGGGCATTCCATAAAAGCACTTCCGTTTACACGAGTTACACTTTTAGGTATTGTAATGGTTTCTAACTTTTCACAATTAGAAAAAGCACAATCCCCTATACTTGTTACACTATCTGGTATGATAATGGTGGTAACTTCCTTAAAACCATAGAAAAGAAATGGTTCTATTTTAATTATACCATTTGGTATTTCTATACTCTTTATTTCTTCCCACTTGCCTTCGTTTTTCAAATAGAAGTGTTTGGCATATTTCATAGGAGTAGAACACCCAAGAAGACTAGGGACAAATCGCATATTGCACCAATCTCCTATTGTTCCTTCATAATATATATTTTTTAATCGAACACAATACAAAAACGCACCCTCTTCAATACGATTTATACTTTTCGGAATGGTAATTTCTTTTAAATTCTCGCAATATGCAAAAGCCGATTTTCTTATACATTCCACCCCTTCGGGTATAATAATACTTTCCACACTATAACTATTAGCAAAAGAATAAGAACCTATTTCCGTAATTCCTTCTGGAATTATAATTTCTTTTTCCAAACCATTATATTTTATTAACGTTGTATCATTTATTTCAAAATCTGGAAATATTTTTTTTGAACTTGCCATTTCCATTCAATGCACCACTTTCATTTTTATAATTTAAGCATTTATACTTATTAATAACTAATATTATAATGGAAAACATTTCAAAATTCTACATTTGAATTTGTTTTATTTCCATTTTTAAAATTCTTTTTCAATTATACATCTATTATATCTTATACAAATAAATTTTATTAAATGGATTTACTTTTCCTACATATTCATTTTCATTTGATAATTCAACATCAGTAAATTCTTTGCATAAATAATATCTTTCCAATCGGGAAAACATTACATATCCGCAATTCGCTTCCGTTATAATACATTCCCCTGGTGAAAAATAAGATAACTTGCTTTTAGGAACTAATGGTAATGTTTCAAATGAATAATGCTCAATGTCCTTTGTTTTACCATTTAAAACCGACTCTGCAGATATTCGAGTAAATTCCCCACATTCTTTAGAGAAAGATTCGATGGTGCCCGGATTATTCGATCCGAAGAAAACGTGCATATTCAAATTGTCCCGAATAATATTTGCTACATTATCGCCATAAACACTATTTAATTGAGCATAAGACTGGATAATTAAAATGAAGAAAATATTTCGCCCCGCACAAGCAGAGATAGTTGTTTCAAAATCAATTATTGGCGGAAAATTTCCGAATTCATCTAATATAAAATAGAACGGGATTTCTCTTTTGCCTAATGGCTTTTGATTGGCGTTTTCGATTAAATACCGGTAAGCATCTTGAATAAATAAACTTATAACCTTAAAATGCACTTTCAATTCATCTCGATAATCAATAAATATAGCCACAGGTTCATCTTCTACTAAAATATTCATATCAAATGAATTACAACATGTAACCAACCTCATAGCACTTTCTCTAAAAACGGATAATTTAGAACTAAAAACACTAATGATACACTGTCTGGTAGTAGCGGCCCTAGTAGGAAGGGTAGAAGAAATGATTTGAGCGGCTCTGGAATTCGCAGATCTATTCGTAAAATATGTACATTCTTCTGTATCAGAAATATTTAATGCACTCATTAAAGATATAATTGTAGCAAAAGAAAATGTTTCTTCGGTTATTAACTTTCTTCCGGAATTTTTCGAACTACTTCTACTATCTTCTAGCATTGCCCAAAGAAATGCTTTTAAAAGTTCTCTTGCAGACACTTCCCAATACGGATCGTTTTTAGATTCAACCGTACATATCATTAAAGATATAGAATCAATATCATTTCCAACTTCTTCTAACATTAAATTCACATAATTTACTAACTTTTTTTCCAAATCTTTCTGTTTATGATAAATCTCGCCTCTAAATTCATAATACGTTCCTACTTCCGTTTTAATTTCTTTAACTTCATCATAAATTTGGTATATTTTATGATATTTCCTATATATAGGAGTTAAAGGATTCCAACATTCCGAATGATTAAAATCCCTAAAATTTAATAATAATACCTTATATCCCTCCTTTTTCAAAGTGGCGGCAGTATTTCGATAAATCTCACCTTTTGGATCAGAAATAATCATACTTTTTTTATTTTTAGCTTTAGCAAACGAATAAATGGTAGGAATAACGTATGAAGTTGTCTTTCCCAATCTCGTTGCTGCTATAATCCCTACATGATTATCTTTTGTCGAATAAACTTGTGTAAGTTTACCATTCACATAATAATTTGCTTTTAAAACACCTTGCACCTCTGAATTCGGCAGGTCCTCATACGCAATAGTATTCGGAAAAGCTTCCGAAAAGGAATCATATTGTACATATTTTGTGTTTTCATATCCCCGCATTAAATCACTTAAGTACTTCATATATATCTCCTCCAAATCCATATCCGGTATATTTTTGAACATTCTCTTGAATCAATGTATCTTCTGTTAAGTAAACTGCATTGTATTTGTTCTTACAAAACAACTTGTCTATCATTTCTTCTATTTTGTCTAATGAATATCGCATAAATCGTTCTTTTATTTTTTCTTCTATTATCACATCAGTAATATGATACATTTGTTTTTTTTCTTGCATAAGTGTTTGTATAAAATTCCATTTATCTTCTTCACACATATCATTCAATTCTATCATTTCGCAAAGGGATTCTAACTTTGAAGAAATAGATTTCAAACATAGACAAACAATAGCGACAGAAGAAAGATCAATAGAAATATTGGGATATTTCAAAAAGAATTTTTTTCGTTTGGAGGTTTGTAAGAAATTTTTTAATTTTTCAAATTTTTGTTCATCTAATGCCTTTTGAAATAATAAGATAAACAAATTATTCTTATTATCATAACAACTCTTAATAAAAACATTTTGAATTGTATTATCTAATTCTATATCTGTTAATTCTTCCACCTCAATTTGCTCAACATGAGCTTCTGAAAAACAATCTTTTAATTTATTGGCACAATTCTTTAATTCTATTTTACTTTCCGACAAAATACATAGTGGTTTGTTTAATTTATTTCTTGGATTACCAATTTCCGATAATTTTTTTATAATATCTTTATTTCTATTGAAAAGTCTATCTGATGCATCATAAATAAATGCCATTGCATTACTTTGAATATTCAAAGGTAATTTGCTAGCCTCATTTAAAGAATCTACATTATTCGATAACAACAAGTATTCTTTATCTTTTTGAGATAAAATGGGACTATATAAAATCTTTGCGTAAAAAAAATTATATTTTTCTCTCAAAGAATTATTAATATTGAATATTTTTTCCAAAAGATAATCCGGTTCCACTTTATCTCCATTTCCATAAATCCGAGTAATAAGATTCCAATTTTCATACTCGCCTTCACTCAACAAAATATACTTGATGCGAGGCAAATACTTCTCTCGATTTCTAACATCATAAAACAATACTTCAAAAAGGCCCATTAAAGAATGCCAATCTGCCGCCATCCGCAAGTATTTCATACCATTTTCCATATTTTTTTCAAGCAAACATCCACTCATATATAAAAACCCTAAAACGCAACAAGCAGATATATCTCCTTCGTTCGCCGTATGAACCAATAACTCTATGATTGATCTTCTTGACCTTGAATTGTTATATGCCAATTTCTTTTCTTCTAATGTAGATAAACAATATCCTTTCAATTCAATCATTTCTTCAATAGAAGAATCGATATCCATATTATATCCATTTATTTCAGAAAATTGTTTCATACGTGAATATAAATTAAAATCTTTTATGTTTTTTATATCTACTATTTCTTGAGCATTTATCCCTGCCGAAACATCTTTGATTTCATCATCTGAAAGGAGAAATATCTTTTGACATATATCTATAAGTTTTTCATTATTCAAAACATTTTCTTCAAATATTCCTCCTACATAAAAAAACAATTTTAAAACCAATTCTTTCCTTAAATCCAGCATTATACCATCTCCCTTGTTTTATATTTACTTTGTATTACTGAATCAATCAAACCATACTCTTTTGCTTCTAACGCATTCATAATATTATCTCGCTCTGTATCTTTTTGAATTTTCTTTAAACTCTGCCCGGTGTTGTTCGCCAAAATTTTATTTAACTTTAAACGAATATAAGAAATATGATTTGCTGCTATAATAATATCAGTAGCCTGTCCACTCGCTCCACCTAAAGGTTGATGAATCACAATTTCACAATTTTCGGTAGTTCTTCTCATTCCCTTCGTTCCAGAAGACAATAAAAAAGCTGCCATACTGGCACACAAACCCAAACCTACGGTAGCTATTTTTGCATCAATATATTGCATCGTATCATAAATTGCCAATCCGTCCGATACACTACCACCCGGACTATTAATTTGAATCGTGATAATTCTCTCTTCTTGAGGTACTTTTTCTTTTTTAAATTTATCATCTAAATATAGTAATTCACTAATTACCCTTTCTGCAGTAGCAGATGTAATCGGCTCAAAAATATTAACTGTATTTCGATTTAACGAATACATAAAAGAGAATTGTTCTTGTTCTTGATTTTCCATATTATTTACCTCCTGTATTTTCATAGTGATAGTTTAGCAGATTTTTAAGGGCATTTGGTGAAATGCGAGTTAACTTTTAACATAAAAAGAAAAAACCATAAAATTTTAAAAATTTCATAGTTTCTTCCATCAAAATAATTTTTTATTTTTCCGAATCTTTTGTTAATCGCTCTCCCAATATTCCCAAATGATACTTAACCAAAGAATCATTTACATCATCTATAGCATAATGTTTTTTTTCTAAATAATAAGATACAATTACATCCATTAAACTGGATGTAGAAAGACTATATCCAGCAGTAGAATATAATTGTTTAGCATCTTCAATAGATAACTCTAACGCAATCGCAAAAGCAGCAATTGTTCTTTTGACAGGATGAGTAGCATTTTCATACCGGTAAAATTTACTAAATACATTTTTAGATACACCGGCACGTTTATAAATATCGGAATTTTTTAACTCTTTTCCCTTTTTTAAAGAAAGTTGTTCAATATAATACTTTAACGCATTTTGAAAAGCATAGGAATCATAATGCCTTTCTATATAGTGTTTAAGATCAATATTTTTAAATTCTAATTTTTCCTCTGCATATTCCTTTTTTAGATTATTGGTTCTAGATCCATTATTTAATTGTTCAGCAGTCAACTTGGAATTATAAGAAAATAATTTATCTTGAATAAAATTTATATTTTTTGATTTCTTTCGAACAAGAAATAAAATGGATTCTTTTAACTGTTTTGCATTCGCTAAATACAACAAATCTGCCAAAGTACTATAAATATAACTATTATAATTTTGAGCAAAATCGTTTAAATAAACCGCAACGTTTCGAATGGATATCCTTTTACTTTTCTCAATTAAAAAATCCACAATTTTTTCACAAACCACTTCTTCCTCCTCATTTTCGCTCACAATAAAATAAAATGTTTTAGAATCATTCTTCAAATGGTCTTGAAAATGAGATTTTAATTGAATTATATAGTCTACTTGTTTAATTTCATCATATACTAATTTGACTTCCAACGCTTTTCACCATAATACAATCCGTATCCTTTCTATAATTTCCACTTAAATTATATCCGTTTTTCACTATAAGAACAATTTTTTTATCTTCTAATTTTTTCCTTCTCTTCTTGAATCTTTAAAAATTCTTTATACTCCTGATAATCAAAAGGAAATTCAATCTTCTGTTCTTTGAAAGCCGATAAATAAGAAGCATTAATCAAAGAAAGTACAGATAAACTATCTATTCCGGCAGCAATAAGTTCCTTCCCGTATAATATTGCGTCGGAAAAATTTTGAAGCATCGTTTCGTATGGATTTTGCGGTTCTTCCATAATAAAAGATTTTTCACTTATACCCAACTCTTGACGAGAAGTAACCGATGCGGTTTGGGCATACTCTCTTATATCACAATCAAAAGTCGTTAAAGTTAAAGTCTTACCATTTAATAAAATTCTTCCCTTAGTCCCTATAACTTCCAACCGTTCGGTTAAAGCACCTTCTCCGGTAGAAATAAAAAGCATACCCGTTACCTTATCCGGATAATTCATTATAAGAGTCGCTTCATCATCTACCGCAAAATCATTATACTTTCCAAAAGGAATATTCGCATAAACGGCTTGTGGAAAACCGAATAAATAAATCCACATATCCAAAATATGATATCCTTGATTAATTAAAGCCCCGCCGCCTTCACCAACCCAACTGCTTCGCCAATCGGCAGATTGGTGATAAAATTTCGTTCGAAAATAATTATTTGTTTCCCAACTGATTCGAGAAATTTTACCTATCGCTTGACTTACCAACAATTCTTTTATTTTCTTATACTGTGGATATGTTCTTTGATGACACATCATCGCAAAAACTTTATTTTCTCTTTCGGCAACCGTATTCAATTCTTTCGCATCATACACTGTTGTCGCTGCGGGTTTATCACACATAACATATTTTCCCGCTTTTAACGCTCTAATCGACATAGATGGGTGTAATTTATGCGGAGTAACAATAATAACGGCATCAAAACAATCCGAATTGGTATAAAGTGCTTCTTCACTTTCGAAAATTCTTACATTGGAATTCAAATTGGTTTTTGCCCAATCCTGATTTCCTTTACTTCGGCAACATACCGCCGTAAGTTCCAATCCCTTTATTTTTCCGGAATGAATCATAACAGCATATTTCTTGCCCATAGAACCTATACCTATAATCGCACAACGAACATTTTTCATTTCCATCTTATTTTACTCCTTTTCTAATCGGAGATTTTATCATACTCTCGATACTTGTCGGTTCCTCTTCTTTTTGTTGACTCAATTTCTCTAACTTCTTTTCCAACTCCCCTTCAACTCCCTTATACTCTTTCGGTAAGTGATGTATTCGGTATTTCAAATTAGCGATTTTTTGCTTTTTTATTTGATAATGAAGAGGAACAAACGTCAAAATTCGATCTGTTTGTCCAAAAACAGAATCTTGATCGATATTAAAATAAAATAAATTTTTACAAAAATACGCATTATATTCCATATTTTTTTCTCTTAATTTCTTTAAATCCTTTAAAGAATCCTTACAAGAAACAAAAGTCAAAAACTCATCTTTGGCAAACTTATCCCTCATTTCCAAAACCGATAAAGGCATTTTCATTTGATCCACAAAATAGCCATTGGTCGAAGGATCTAGCATAATCCATTTTTTCATCTTTTCATCATAAATTTCAACAACCACATGATTATCAAAATCATACGGAGAATACGGCATAAGACAAACTCTTCTTGCGTATATATGCAAAGCCAAACAACATTCTTCCAAAATCTTACTTTTATTTAAACAATTAATTCCCTGTTCCTTATTATTCAAACTATACTCCAATAACGCCAACGCATTACATTCAATATGATTATCATACCATGAATTATGTTCTAATCTAGGAGAAAAATACTGCAATAATCGTTTCGCTTTCCGAAAACTACTTCCCGTTTTCGCAATATCTTCCAATTTATATTTTTCCTTTAATTCCTTCCATTCTTCACAATCGAAACCATACTGAATTTCTTCATAATTTCCCGTTTCAAAAAAAACATTGTTACATAAAATACCTGCATAAATATCCAATTCTTTTTCTGCATATTCTTTTTCCAATAATTGAATCTCTTTTTTACTCATATCCACTACTCTCCCAACATTTTTTTCAAATCTTTCAATAATTCTTCAAACCGATGAATCACAGCAATAAACGCATCTTCCTGTGTCAGATCAACCGATGCTTGTTTTACAATATCAATCGGATAAGTCGAACCTCCCAAAGATAGCATTTTAATATAATTTTCCAACGCATTACTTTCTTTATTCTTTACTTTTTCATAAATAGCCAAACTTGCCGCAAAACTTGTCGCATACTGATAAACATAAAACGGAGTATGAAAAAAATGAGGAATATATGCCCAAACATTATTTTTTAATGGTTCTTCTTTTAAATTAATTCCATAATACACATCATATAACTCCGTCATTATATTCGCCAATGACTCCTGAGTTACGGGAATCCCTTTTTCTACCAACTCATGAGCCCTTAATTCATAATCAGCAAACAATGTTTGTCTATAAAATGTCGCAACAATATTATCCAACGCTTGTTGTAAAACAACTATTTTCTCCTCTTTATTGGTAGAATGTGCCATTACATAATCTAAAAATAATTGTTCATTGAACGTAGATGCAATCTCGGCGACAAATATTGTATAATTTGCCGTTTCGGGGGCTTGATTCTCATTCGCATACAAAGAATGAATTGAATGCCCTGCTTCATGAGCTATCGTAAACGCACTATCCAAATTATTATTGTGATTCAAAAGAATAAACGTTCCACAATCATATAAAGACGTAGAATACGCTCCCGTTCGTTTCCCATCTTTCGTATAAACCGAAACACGTCCGTCCTCCAACGCCTTACAAGCATGATTATAATAATCTTCTCCCAACGTCCTGCAAGCATCTAACACCATTTCTTTTGACTTTTCATAACTATATTCTTTTTGACTATGACTAAACTGTAAAAAACGATCATACGTATGAAGTTTATCCAACTTAAAATACTTTTGACGAAAAGCCAAATATTCTTTCAAAACTTTCGTATTTCTTCTCGTCGTTTCCACTAAACTATGATAAACATCGACAGGAATCGCATTATAAAACAAATGGCTTTCCAAAATAGAGGAATATCCTCTATTTTTTACTTCCGCCAATTCTGCTTGCATGATACCATTATATATGGTAGCGAAAGTATTTTTATGATTTTCATAAAATCGATAAATCGCTTCAAAAACTTTTTGACGATCTTTCGCATCTTCCAAAATACCTAAATAATAAGTAAAATCAGCCTCGGATACTTCTATCTTTTTCCCATTAGATAATAGAATCTCCGTCGAAGTATTATCCGATACCGCAAGTTTATCATATAATTCATGGAACGTCGCAATCGCCGAAGAATAATTCGCCATAATGTTTTCACTTTTCGCATCTAAAAAATGTTCTTGATTTCGAAATAAATTTTCCATTTCAAACTGATATTCTTTTAATCCCAATTCTTCAACCAACCGCATAATATGTGGTTTCCCATAAGATATAATTTCCGGTTTAATAAACGCCGTTTGACCCAGCATATCATTATAAATTTTAAATACTTTCTGATAATCCGCACCGGAAGAAATATCCTTTTGATTCAAATCATATTTCATAGAAACGTAACTATACGCCCTACTCAATTTCAAATCCAGTATTCGATTATATTCGGCATACATCGAAAAACCTTCCAAACTGCCCAGTTTCCCCTTCAAACCTTCCAATTTTTTTATAATCTCTTTTATCTCTTCCAAACTTTGTTCGAAAGCCTCCTTCGTCGGATACAACAATTTCAAATTCCATTCTTCCACGTTATTCCCTCCTTAATTGCTTAATATTTTACTATATTTATAATCAATTTCCAACAAAGTATTCTTTATTTTCACTTTTTTATAAAAAAAATTACCCCCCTTTTTTCGATTTTTAAGATCATTTCGGAAATATTTTAATATAAAATATTTTATATTTCATAAAAATACAAATTTCGATGTAAAAAAGTGCAAATTTGATGTAAAAAAAATCAATTTAAATTACAAATTTTTTATTATATAATATAATTATTAAAAAATAAAGGGGATTTTACAATGAATATACTGATTTACGATGATAATATAGAGGTGGCTCAAAATCTAAAAAACAATATTAACCAACTCTATCCAGAAGCTAAAATAAAAACCTTCGACTCCAGAACGGCAATCGAGAAAGCCATTACCAGGAAAACTTTTCCGATTGTCATTTTGGATATAATGGTAGAAAACAGGCCTTTGGGAATAGAAATTTCCAACGCCATTTATAAAAAAAATCCAGTCGTTCCTATTATATTTTATAGTGGCTATTCTACAAATCTTTATAATGTATATGATTCAAAACAACACATCTATTTTTTAGAAAAACCATTTGATAAACTCAAAATGAGAAAGGCATTCCAAAAAGCCATCGAACAAATCGATAATAATATGTTTTGGTTTCAATTCGCAGCCGTAACAAAAAGGATTCCTTTTAATCAAATTTACGCTTTTGAGTCCCAAGATAGAAGAATAATCATACATTTGACAAGTGAAAAAATAAAAAACGACTCTGAAAATAAACAAGAGAAAAAGACCTTGATAGAAACGCAAAATACATTGTATTTTTATAAAAAATTAAATGATGTGGAAAAAGAAATAAATTATCGATTCATCCGAACCAGCAAAAGTATTTTGATCAATCCTGAATATATTACCCAAATCAAAGGAAATATGGTTTTTATTGAATTCAAAAGAAACGAAAATGACAAAGAAACACAAAAAACGAATTATGTCATCACAAGAAGTTATCTAAAAAAGGTTCAAAACAATGAATTACTTATGGGCAAGTATTGAATTGGTAATATTAAATATTTTTGGATTTAGTCAATTCAAATTAAAAATCAATAAAAAAAATATAATTTATACCATCTTTGTTTTAATACTTACTTCTACAGTTTTCGGATTTTGTTTTCGATACAGTATAGAAATTCCCATAAGAGAAACAAAATGGAATATCTTTTTCCCGCTTCTTATAGCCGGAGAATGTCTTTTACTTCTCCCTGTTATGCAAAAAAAATTAGCCTGTGGCATAACCGCCTCATTGGCTTTTTTAATGGATATTTTGGCAAAGACAGAAATGGCCGTATGTTTTCACTTATCTTTTGATTCCCTCAATTCTCCGACTTATTCCGGGTTCCTTTTCTATTGCGTCTATTTTTCATTTTATTTTATCACCTATTGTATCTATGAGGCATTTGTCCATTTTGAATATAACGAAATGAAAAAACCATCTTTCATTATAATTCCCTTATTGATGATTGTGGGCGCAATTACATTCATTTTAATCAATTTTGTTCTTTCTATTCTATCGGAAGATAAAAATACTTATCTATATACTATCTCATTTAATTTAATTCTTGCCATACTCTTTTCCATAGTTTCTATCGCTACACATATTTTACTTAAAAAAATACAAAAGAATAGAGAAGAATTAGAAAAATATAAAATAGAATATATAGGAAAAAATTTCTTTGACCTTGTTATGGAAAAACAAAAAGAACTTATAGATATGCGACATAATATCGCAAATCATATCGAAACAATGCAAACCTTTAACATTCCAGAATTAACTGAACTCAAAGACGATTGGATAAAAAAATATAATTCCACTAAAATGAATTTTATAGGAGATGATCTTATTTTAGATGCCATATTGACTTTTAAAAATAAAACTATTTTGGAAAAAAACATACCTTTTATTTTTAATACCAATGTGCGTTCCGTAAACATCAACGTAAGCGATAAAGTATCTTTGTTTAGCAATCTATTGGATAACGCAATAGAAAATACGGAACAGACGAAAGAACCGCTTATAGATTTAGAAATAACAATGACGAATCAAAACTTAAAAATCCTTATTTCTAATTCATATGATCCGAATATAATAATCGTAAAAGAAAACCCACAATTTCATCATCGTGGGCTTTCAATCATAAAAGATATAGTAAAAAAATACAATGGAAAAATGGATATAAATAAAACAGAAAATACATTTACCGTATCTATCCTTTTAAATGTAAATTAAAAGGGGCTGTGAAAAACTCAGATTTAGGTTTTCACAGCCCCTTTTTTATTCTTCCAATTCTCCTTGATGTTGTTCGATTTCCTCTTCTGTCGCATCACGAAGTTCTACTTTCGCTAAATCAATTCTTCGATCATCGACATCAAAAATAGAAATAGTCAACATCTTTGCGTAATCTATATATTCTTGGGATTCTTCATCTAACATCGTATATATTGCCAAATAATGTAAAGAAAATCCAACCGTAGGTAAACTTTCACACTTGGCAAATAACCAACCGGATACCTTGCTGGGAACATCTTCCGGTGCGTCCCCCAAATTCAATCGATCAAACAAATCTTCCACATACATTTCGGCATCGATAATATAACTTCCATCGGATTGTTGTTCAAACCGAATATCATTATCTCCCGGTATATCGTGTTCGTCATAGATTTCTCCAACCAATTCCTCCAACGCATCTTCCATCGTAACCAACCCTAATACATCACCATATTCGCCACTAACAATAGCCAAATGGGTTTTAGATAATTGAAGTTCTTTAATTAAAGCATCTACTTTCATCGCCGCCGAAACATATTTAACCGGACGAATCAATTTTTTCCAAGCCGTTTTCGAATTTTTAACAATAGCCGGAAAGAAATCTCTTTCATATAAAATTCCAACAACATGGTCTTTATCTTTTTTATAAACCGGTATTCTGGAATAAGAATTATTTAACATAAATTCTTTAACTTCTTCGAAACTGGAATTATAATCCAACGCTTCCATCTTAATTCTCGGTATCATAATATCCGCTACCGTACGATCGTTTAAATCAAAGACATTTCGAATTAAATTCGCTTCATCATCTTCGATAGAACCTTCTTCTTCCATTGTATTCAATAATACACCAAGTTCTTCTTCGTCAATCGCTTTTTTCTCTTCATGATTTCGAGAAATTAATCGCTGTAATCCTACAAATAAAATAACAAACGGATATAAAATGTATGATAATACATAAACGATAATCGCTACTTTCAAACATACTCCTTCGGGATTTAATTTCGCTACCATTTTCGGCACAATTTCACCAAAAATCAAAAGAACCACCGTTACCGTTAGCGTTGAAATCAAACTGATAAAATCTTCATTAATCGCCAACAACGTGAAAAACGTTACCGCTATAGTAGACAATGCTACATTGACCAAATTATTCCCAATTAAAAGAGTAGTCAAAGTTTTATCAAAATGTTCGGTTAACGCTAATGCCTTTTTCGCCCCTCTTTTTCTATCTTCCACAGCCATTCTTATTTTTACTTGACTACAAGAAGAAAAAGCTGTTTCACTCATAGAAAAAAAAGCGGATAAAAGAATTAAAACCAACATTAAAATAAATATAAAACCATTAAAGACCGGCCCATCTGACGAATCAGAGGCCAAGATAATCGATTGTATGTCCAATTTTCTACACTCCTATATTTTTAAGCCCTACTTGAATATTTCCCAGTTTCGGTATTGATAATAATATCTTCCCCTTGTTCTATGAACATAGGAACTTTTACAAGTAAACCAGTTTCCACAATCGCATCTTTCAATGCGTTTGTTTTTGTATCTCCTCTTACGGCAGGTTCGCATTGCGTAACCTTAAGCGTAACTTTATCCGGTAATATAACACCCAATATTTCTTCACCGTATTTTTCGATATTGACATTCTCGTTTTCTTTTAAGAATTTTCTTTCATATTCTACCAAATTATGCGGAATTTCGATTTGTTCATATGTTTCATTATCCATAAAAACAAGGAAATCACCGGAATCATATAAATACTGCATTTCCACTTTATCGATAATCGCCTTTTCGATTTTTTCGGCAGCGTTAAATGTATAATCAATTACAGCACCACTTCTTAAATCACGAAGTTTCGTTCGAACAAAGGCACCACCTTTACCTGGTTTAACATGCATAAACTCCAAAATTTTGTAAATTTTTCCTTCATAAAGGATTGTCATTCCATTTTTAAAATCATTACTTGAAACCATAAAAACCTCCACGTTTTTGTGTATATCGTTGATATTATATCACATTACAGAGAATTTTTCAAATATTTTATTGCCTCGATATAACTACCTTCATATTTCCCACTGAAACATATCGTACAAACATCTCTGATATAATTTTTTCTGCGGAACTCTTCTCTTTCGTCGACTTTCGATAAATGTACTTCTATTTTTATACCATGAAACATCTCCAACGCATCACGGATAGCCACCGATGTATGCGTATAAGCGGCAGGATTAATGATGATGGCATCATACGATAAACATTGTTGGATTCTATCCACCAAATCTCCTTCGTGATTACTTTGATAAAAAACCAATTCAAATCTTTGTTGATTTTCTTGTTTCATCAAAGCATTGATTTCTTCCAAAGTCATCGTTCCATAATGTTCTTGAGGCCGTTTCCCCAACATATTTAGATTAGGACCGTTTAAAACCAAAACTTTTTTCAACTTAACACCTCCATTATTTTTTGAATAGCGGATTCCATTGAAGTGTTATCTATTTCATAATCCGCAAAATAAGAATATAATTCTTTTCTTTGTAAAAATAATTCTTCCACCGTATTTTCTTTTAATACCGGTCGTGTTATTTCGGATTCTTCCAACCGTTGTTTCAAAGTATCCGTATCTACGTTCAAATAGATACATACCCCGTTAAAAAGTTCTTTATTGGATTTATCTTTAATAATTCCTCCGCCGGTGGCTATGATAAGATCATCTTCTTTTAAAAACTCTTTTAACGTATTTTTCTCCAACGCTCGAAAATACTCTTCCCCAAACGCTTGAAAAATCTCATCAATAAACATACAAGCCTCTTGTTCTATATAACTATCCATATCTATAAAACGATATTGGAATCGTTCTGCCAAAACTTTACCTAAAGTCGATTTCCCACTTCCGGGCATTCCGATTAAATAAATTCTCATTGTTTCAACCACCGTTCTATATCTTTTATAATGCGTTCTAAAATTGAATCCATATCTTCTTCCACCATATAAAAATGACTATCCATTTGATTACGGAACCACGTTTCTTGTCGTTTTGCCAAATGTCTTGTGTTTAATTTAATTTCTTCCGTAACTTCGGATAAAGTTTTCTTTCCTTCAAAATATGGGATAAATTCCCGATATCCAATGGCATGAGGAAATATATTTTGCTTATATAATCGATATACTTCTTGTTCCAAACCAGCCTCAATCATTTGATCTACCCGCTTTGAAATTCTTTCATAAAGTTTTTCTCTCGGCATAGATAAATACACGATATAATGAGGAATAACGGATACATCTTTTTTCCTATCGGCATAAATAGAACTCTTTGTATCCTCCAATACCTCCAATGCCCGTAAAACTCTTTTACGATTATGTGGGTGAATTTTTTCTTTATCGATTTGCGGATCCTTTTTCAACAAAAATTCATATAATTCCTCATTGGAAAAAGAAGAATATTTTTGTTCAAAAGCATTATCTCTTTTCTTCGCTTGAAACTCATAATCGAATATCACACTTTGAACATATAAACCCGTTCCTCCGCAAATGATGGATAACTCTTCTTTTTCTATGATACTTCTCGCATTTTTCTGAAAATCGGCAACATTATATTGTTCCGTCGGATCTAAAATATCAATCAAATAATGATGGACTTGTTGTTGTTCTAGTTTAGTAGGTTTGGCACTACCGATATCCAACCCTTTATATACCGCAATACTATCTCCGCTTATGATATTACAAGAAAAATGTTTGGCAATTTCTATAGCCAATTTGGTTTTACCGACTGCGGTAGGCCCTACCACGACTATAACCTTCCCCATCAACTTTGAATCCTTTCAAACATCTTTTCAATATCTTTTATAGACAACCGAATCAAAGTAGGACGTCCGTGGGGACAAGTATATGGATTTTCACATTCATTCAACTGTTTCAATAAAGAGCCTATTTCCAAAGAATTGATATAATGATTCGCTTTTATCGAAGCCTTACAACTGATTTGTTTAGCGATAGAATCTCTAAATTGCATAATATCGACTTTTTTATTAGAAATAAAAAGAGATAAAATATCATACAATATCCCGTCTAAATCGTCGATTTTGGCCCAAAGAGGAATTCTTCTTACTGCATAATCCAAAACTCCCATTGGTTCCAATAAAAAGCCTATCTTTTCGAATTCTTCTTTATTTTGTTCAATATAAATGGCTTCTTCTTTGGTAAAACTTAATAATACCGGAATCAATAAATCGGTTGTGGGTTGGACGGGATTGGATAATAATTTATAGTATTTTTCATAATTGATTCGCTCTGCCGCAGCATGCTGATCCAATAAATACATTCCTTCTGTATTTTGAAAAATCAAGTATGTTCCGAAAACACTTCCCACATATTCCATATAAGGTAATTTCATTGGAATAGTTGTATCCGTTTCTCCTTCAAACCGATCAAACGTTTCATTGATTTGTTTATCCAACGTTTGGGTGTTGGAATGATAGGATTCATTATAAAAGTTTTTCCGTTCTTCCATACATATCGGTTCGGATTCGAAAATAGTTTTTTGTTGGTATCCCTCGTTTTTGGATATTTCTCTAGTCGGAATATGATTCCCGCCTTCCAAACATTTTCTCACTTCCAACGTTAACCGCTGACAAATCTCTTCTTCGCCGGCAATTTTGATTTCGGTTTTACTTGGGTGAACATTTACATCAATCAACGTCGGATCCATATCCATATATAATACCGCTATCGGATATTTATTGATTGGCAAATACGTTTGAAATCCATCTATAACCGCATTGGTAATCGCATAATTCTTTACGTATCTTCCATTACATACCATAGTGATTTCCAACTTATTCGACCGATAAATACTCGGTTTTACCAATACCAGTTTCATTTGATATCCATCTAAGGTATATGTATGAATCAAAATGTTTTTTGCCGCTTCTATTCCGTAAATTTCTCCAATTAAAGTCGCTTCATTTCCCGAACCCGTCGTATGAAATATATTTTTATTATCCGCATACACCGTAAACCGCAATTCCGGCTGTGCCAACGCAATACGATTGATAAAAAATAAAACAGATGCCAATTCACTTTTAGCCGATTTCATATATTTCAGTCGAGCAGGTGTATTAAAAAACAACTGTTCGACAATTACGGTAGTCCCCTTATTGGAAGGAGAAATTCCTTCCTTTTGTTTTACTCCCGCTTTATAAGTACATTGATATCCATTTTGTCCATTTAAAGAAGATATAATCTGCATAGACGATACTGCCGCAATAGAGGCAATCGCTTCTCCTCGAAATCCCAAAGTATGAATACGAAATAAATCGTATTCTGTTTTTATTTTCGATGTGGCATGAGGTAAAAAAGCCATTTGAACATCTTCTGAATCCATACCGCTTCCATCATCGACTACCTTGATTAAATCCAATCCACCATTTTCCAAATAGATTTTAATTTCCTTACTTCCGGCATCAATCGCATTTTCGACCAGTTCCTTTACCACACTGCTTGGACGTTCGACCACCTCTCCCGCCGCTATCATATTCGCCAATTTCGGCGACATCTTCATAATATTTCCCATAATTAACGCATCTCCTTTAATTCATACAATAAATTCAAAGCCTCAATAGGAGATATTTTATTCACATCGATTTCGTCCAATCGATTCTTTATCTTTGTGGCAATCGTTTCTTCTACAACTTCTTCTTTGGAATCATATTCCTCAAAATTAAATAAATTGAGAGAAACACCATTTAAAGATGACTTATCCTTTTCCAAAGCCATTAATATTTGTTTACTTCGTTCAATCAAAGACTTAGGAAGCCCTGCCAAAGAGGCAACATTGATTCCATAACTTTTATCCGTAGGGCCATCTAAAACTTTATGTAAGAAGGCAACATTTCCTTTTTCTTCTTTTGCTTCTACATGAACATTTTTTAAATGTTTTAATTTTTGATCCAACGCAGTCAATTCATGATAATGCGTAGAAAATAACGTAATACAGCCAACTCTTTCATGAAGATATTCCAATATCGCCTGAGCCAATGCCATTCCATCAAAAGTAGCAGTACCACGTCCGATTTCATCAAACAAAACCAAACTATTTTTAGTCGCATTGGCAATCGCATAATTCGCTTCAACCATTTCAACCATAAACGTCGACTGCCCTGATACCAAATCATCGGAAGCACCTATACGAGTAAAGATTTGATCAAATAGCATTAAATCGGCAACCTTTGCCGGAACGTAAGATCCCATTTGTGCCATAATAACAATACACGCAAGCATTCTCATATAAGTCGATTTTCCGCTCATATTCGGACCGGTAATCAATATAGTATTATATGTATTAATCACAACATCATTAACAATATAGTCCTTATCCAAAACCGTTTCCAAAACAGGGTGTCTTCCATCTACAATATTCACTTCTTTTTTCATATTGAACGTCGGACGAACATAATTATATTTTACCGCAATCTCCGATAAAGAAATATAACAATCCAACATAGAAATATAATCAGCAAGTTCTTGAAGAGAGCCTACATAACGAGAACATTCTTCCCGTAAAGAACAAAATATTTCATATTCTTTACTTTCGATTTTATCTTTCGCATTCAAAACGATTTGTTCGTAATGTTTCAAATCTTCGGTAATAAACCGTTCGCTATTTGCCAAAGTCGCTCTTCTTTCATATCCACAATCTTCCGGCAAAGACGCAATCGCTCCTTTAGAAACTTCGATATAATATCCCGTTACCCTATTAAACCCTACTCGCAATGTCTTAATTCCTGTCTTATTCTTTTGTTCGGTTTCATAATTCAAAATCCAAGTTTTACTATTAGAAGAAATAGATCTTACTTCATCTAATTCCGCATTAAAGCCTTCCATTATCATTCCGCCTTCCTTAACGGAAAGAGGTGGATTATCAACCAAAGCCTTCGCCAAAGTTTGATATAATTCCGTATGTGGATTCATTTTATCGGCAAGTTCTTTAGAATGATTTAAAGGCAAAGACCGTATCAATTCAATGACAGAAGGAATATTTTTCAAACTTCTTCTCAACCAAACCAAATCTTTGGCATTGGCATTCTTAGAAGCGATTCTTCCGATAATTCTTTCCAAATCATAAACATCTTTAAAAAAGCCCTTCACTTCTTCTTTGACAATATAATTTTGATTAAAAACTTCCACAAAATCCAATCGCTTTTCTATCTCATTCCTATCCAACAAAGGCTTATCAATCCATTTATGCAGTAATCGACTTCCCATTGCCGTAGAACACTTATCCAAATGCCACAACAAAGATCCGTTTTTATGATTCAACCGCAATGTTTCACTTAACTCCAAATTCTTTTTCGTAAACGCATCTAACCGTAAATAACTGGAAGCAATATAAGATTTAAACCTCTTAAAATGACTGGGTTCTTTCTTTTGCGTCGTTATAAAATATTGAATCAACATACCAACCAAACTATGGTATATTGGCTCTATTTGGCTAACCACATACAACAAAGAAGCTGGAATTTCTTTTTTATTTTCCAAAGAAATCACAATTTCATTCGTCTTACAAAACTCTTCTAATCCCACATTATGAAATTCCGGATCGATAATCAATTCTCTGATTTTCAAAGATAATATTTCATTCGCCAATAATTCAAAATTCTTAAAAGTAGATACATATCCTTCTCCGGTCGTTATATCACTGTAACATAAAACATACTCTCTCTTAAAATATTGAATTGCCGCAATATAATTATTCTCTTTTTCCTTTAATCCCGAATCGATTGTACCCGGGGTAACAATTCGAATAACGCCTCGCTTAACAATTCCCACAGCCGCTTTAGGATCTTCTATTTGTTCGACGATCGCAACCTTATATCCTCGATCTACCAATTTCTCGATATATCCGTCTGCCGCATGATATGGTATTCCGCACATCGGAACCCGTTCACTCACACCGGCATCTTTTCCCGTCAACGCCAATTCCAATTCTTTCGAAGCCGTATATGCATCTTCAAAAAACATTTCATAAAAATCACCTAAGCGAAAAAAGACTATAAAATCCATATAGTCCTTCTTAATTTCCAAATATTGTTCCATCATAGGAGTATATTTAATCTCCTTACTCACACTACCACCTTCTTATTAAATAAACATCAATAGGAAGAACACCACAGCCACTCCTACAACTACTACAATGGCAGATATCAAAAGGGCAATCTTAACTTTACTTCTACCCAATTTTTGTGTTTTTTCATTATGATAATTCGGATTCTCACTGACATCATCTTTGGCAAGCTTAAAAGAAGAATTATCCTTTTTTTCCGCCTTTGGCTCCTCTTTTTCTTCAACTACTGGTTCTTCTTGTTTCTTTAAAGGCTCTTCTTTCTCTTCAACAGCCTCTTCTTTCGGTTCCTCCATTTCTTCTTTCTCTATCGGTTCTTCTACAACTTCTTCTTGTTCTTCTACAATCTCTTCTATCGGTTCTTCCACGACTTCTTCTTGTTCTTCAACAATCTCTTCTTTCGGTTCTTCCTTCTCTTCTTCCATAGATTCTTGTTGAATCTCTTCCGGTTCGTTTATTATAGGTTCCTCTTTTTCTTCAACCACTTTCGGTTCAGTTAAAGGAATTGGATTGTCTACCACAATTTCTTCTTTCGGTTCCAATAATGGAAAATAATCATTTTCTTCCCCAACATAATGAATGACTCGTTTGGTATCGTCCCGATAAAATCCTTTGAATAAACTCATATCTACCGTAAATTCCAACGGTTTATACATTTCACTAAATTCTATACGACGAATACTGGTATTTTTAATTTCACATTGAGATAAAATATAAAACAAATAGGTAACCAACTGAGATTTATTCATATTCGAAGACATCGGAACACGATATTTTATACACATATTATTCAATCCTTGTAAAGTAGAGGCATCGATTTCATATTCCAAACTCTTACTTAATTCTCCAGCACGATTTAAATAATATTTCATATAATCAATTAATTCTTGTTTTTTCAAAGATTGAGAAAGTTGAATACCATATTTTCTACCCAAATCCATAATTTCTTGATTGGATCCCGAATTTACCAAAAAATCTCTTAATAATGTAATATCTTGTCCGTCAAATGTATTCTCTTGTTCCTGACACATACTGGAAATAAAACGGAAATAAGTATCGAAATTTTCTACGGAAAGTTTCTTTAAATCTTTTAAATATTTTAATTCTCCGTCGGTTAAATTCAATCCTACGAAATTCATTATTATCAATTTAAATAAATTTACTCTATATTGTTTAAATTGTTCTTTTGTATTACAAATAGATAAAAATAAATTATATAATTGTACTTCGGAAAATTCTTTATAATAATTCAATCTTTGGAAATAATCCTTAGATAATTCCGATGCGTGTAACGTCTTTAATCTTTCATTGATAACAGAAGTTAACGCCATACAATTCATTTTTCTTGGAACATCGATTCCTCTATTGGAAAAAAATCCATAAACTTGTTCTCCGCTCAAAGAAGCCAACCGATTTGCCAATGTATCTAATTTTTCACTTTTACCAAAAATAATTACTGTATTTTTTTCATAATTGAAGTCCATTTTGTTTTCTCCTAAAAGTAAATCCTTTATATTATGATATAATATAAACCTTAAAAAAACAAGAAATACCCATAAATTTTTTTAAGAATTTCCCCTCAGTTAATTATAAAAGTAAATTCCGCTGACAAAGGTTGTAACTTTTAAAAAGAGTCTTGAAAGAGAAAAATCCGCTAA
>CANQDJ010000018.1 GCA_947592005.1 uncultured Anaeroplasma sp. | reverse complement strand
GAAATATTTATCCACTGTATAACTCTAGGTAAAAAGAAAAGACTGTTAACATTTTTAGTTTGTCAACAGTCTGAGAGAATATATTCATATCCTCTCTTTGTACTGTTAAACGGCCTTCACTATCAACTTAATTGCGGTTTTTTCTTCTCCGTCGATCAATATATCGGAAAAAGCAGGAACAACGATTAAATCTTTTCCACTAGGAGCGACATATCCTCTGGCTATGGCAACCGCCTTAATTCCTTGATTAATGGCACCTGCCCCAATGGCTTGCATTTCTACAACCTGTTTTGTTTTAAACGCGTTCGCTAATGCACCCGCAATACTGCTTGGTTTTGATTTTGTTGATATTTTTAATATTTCCATAAAGAAAATCCTCCCTATCTAAGTATATGGGAGTTTCTTCTTTTTATACCAAAGTTATTTTCTTATATATTCGTTCAATTTCATTTTTTTCTTTCAAATCCAAAATAACTCCATTAATAATAAAATTCTTTCCCGAAGCGACAGCCAAAGGTTCATAAACTCCGGTTTTAAATCGTTTGATAACCGATTCTACATTATCTCCCAAAATACTGTGTTCTACACCACACATTCCCAAATCCGTTATATAACAAGTGTTATTATATACTTGTTCATCAGCGGTTTGAATATGCGTATGTGTGCCCAATACGGCAGATACCTTTCCGGCAAATTCATAGAAAAAAGCCTTTTTTTCACTCGTCGCTTCCCCATGAAAATCAACGATAATATAATCCGCATCAATATTTGGCAACAATCGTTCCATCGTTTGAAACGGACAATCCAACGGAGTATTCATAAATATCCTGCCCAACAAATTCACAATAGCAATCTTTTTATCATTATATCTGATATATAAAACATCTTTCTTATATTCCGCATTCCAATTTGCGGGAATACATATAGAAGCCTCTGACAAATATTCTTTGATTTCCGATTTCGAAAACGTATGATTTCCCATACTCATTCCCACAATACCCAACGATTTCAATTCTTTATAATGCTTATAACACAATCCTTTTCCACCCGATGTGTTTTCCGCATTCGCCAATATTAAATGAATATGATATTCTTTTTGAATTTTAGCAAGTTCTTGTTTTAACGCCAATATTGTTTTTTCTCCAACAATATCGCCCAAATAAAGAATTCTCATATAAATCACCCACTTCTATATCTAATCTTATCATATTTCCCATTATAAGTAAATAAAAGGGACCGAAGTCCCTTCCATTATTTTGCCACATCAACAGCACGCATTTCCCGAATAACCGTAACTTTAATCGTTCCCGGATAAGAAAGTTTATTTTCAATTTCTTCCTTAATTTGTCTTGCGATGGAAATCGTCGATAAATCATCAATTTCTTCCGGATTAACAATAACACGAACCTCTCTACCCGCTTGAATAGCATAAGAGGAAGCGACACCCTTAATACCATTAGAAATGGCTTCAAGACTTTCCAACCGCTTAGTATAATTTTCCAAAGAATCGCTTCTGGCTCCCGGTCTTGCAGAAGATAATGCGTCCGCAGCCGCAACCAATACCGCAATAATCGTTTTCGGTGCCACATCTTCATGATGTGATGCAATCGCATCGATTACTTCTTTCGGTTCATGATACTTATTCGCCAATTCCACACCAATTTCCACATGAGAACCTTCGATTTCATGATCCACTGCCTTACCGATATCATGCAATAAACCGGCCCTACGAGCCATCACTTCGTTTTCTCCGATTTCACTCGCCAATTTACCGGCAATCATTGCCGTTTCGATAGAATGTTTCAACACATTTTGACCGTAACTTGTCCGATAATTCAATCGACCGATTAACCGAACCAAATCCGGATGGATTTTCCCAATACCCGTCTTAAAAACGGCTTCTTCGCCCATTTCCCGAATAACCATTTCGATTTCACCACGACATCGTTCCACCACTTCTTCGATTCTTGCAGGATGAATTCTACCATCAGAAACGAGAATTTCCAAAGAACGCTTGGCAATTTCTCGCCGAACCGGATCAAAACCGGACAACACAACCGCTTCAGGCGTATCATCGATAATCAAATCAACACCTGTTAAAGATTCAATCGTTCGAATGTTTCTACCCTCTCTACCGATAATTCTTCCTTTCATTTCTTCTACTGGTAAAGACACCGTAGAAACCGTCGCTTCTCCTGCCGTTTCACCGGCATACTTTTGAATGGCAAGTGCCAAAACATTCTTAGCCTTCGCTTTTACTTCCGCCTTAGCCTTTTCCTCTTCGTCCTTAATATAAGTAGCGATCTCCACTCTCATATTCTCCTTAACAGAATCCATAATGATTTTTTTCGCTTCTTCTCTTGTAAGACCGCTGATTTCAATCAATTTTTGTTCCTGTTGCTTTAAAATGGCTTCAACCTTAATATTTTGTTGTTCTAATTCTGCTTTTTTTTCATCAATTTTATTTTCTTTCGCATTAAGCATTTCCTCACGACGATCCAAATTCGAAGAACGTCGATCCAAGGAATCTTCTCTTTGATTCAATTTGTTTTCAAGTTCAACTACTACACTTTTTCTTTCCCTGATATCCTTATCTGCCTCTTGCTTTAAGACAGCGATTTCCTGTTTCGCTTCACTAATTGACTCTCTTTTTTTCTTTTCTGCTTCCGCTTGTGCATCAGCAATAATTTTTTCAGATTCTTGCTTTGACTTAGAAAATGATTTTTCATGGAATATTAATCGAAAGAAAAATCCTCCGACTAATCCTATAATTAAAACAACAACAATAAGGCAAATCCAACCATATGTAGGCATTCCGCCTAATATTATCGTTTGCATAATTGCCTCCCTGTTATTTTATTTAATAAGTTTACTACATAAACTTACATTTTCATTATACTTTTTTTACCCTATTTAGTCAATGCTAAATCATAGTATACCCTATGAATTTTTTGACATACATTTAAAAAAAACATACATTTTTCGCTTTAAATTACGGAAAGAAACAATAATCTTTAAATTTTTAATGATTTTTTATTTTATTTTTGTTATAATAATAAAATGAATATGAGGTGGATTCAATGGAAAACAAAAAATCTTATCAACAACCCCCATTGGGAAGAAACATTTATTCTCTTTTCATCGTTTTATTGGTTTTAATACAACTTGTTTTCGATGTAATGGTAATCATTGTTATCATCAATTATACCAAAACATACAACGACAATAAACTTCTTCCGTTTGTCGATGAAACGAAAGAACAAAAATTTGCCGAAGGATCTTATGAAAAAGAAATAAAACGAATGAAAGGTAGTCAATTTAAAGATTTCGGAATATCTTTCCAATGTACCAATTACAGCGAAGAAGAAAATAACCAAACCGCATCTTATGAATTGAGAGTTTATAAAAACGAAAATTCAAAAACCTTATCCGGTCAAATGGAAGCGAACGTTTGTATCTACTCCAAATGGGTTGGGTTTATATCTTATGCGACAAAAACATCTACCCTTGAAGTGGCAAGCGATTTAGAAACTGCGAAAAGTTCCACAAGATATAGAAAATCATTTACCGTTCGACATCTTATAGATTATCCTGCCAAAGCCAAAATATGGCCTGTATCCGTTACCGTAGATGAACCTACCGCTTACTTATATTTGGCTTACAGTTATTCCGAAAACGGAAAATTAAAAAAAGTAGCATATGTTTTAGAGTATTCTTATAAAGAATTAATCGGTGATAATTTCACCGGAGGAATAAGAAAATAAAGAACTCCCATCGAAGTTCTTTATTTTTTTTATTCTTTAAATCTTACATGATCCGCTAAAATATGACAATTTAGCAAATCCAAATCCTCTTCATTATCCGCAATACCCGTCAAAAACATTGCGGCATTATACACACTCATTCGTTCAGCAAAATCCACTTTCAATACAAAACTCGAAGTAAAGTCAATCACTACTTCTTCTTTTTCTTCTTCCGCATCTAAAAAATTAAATCCCAAAAATCCTTGAACATTTGCCGAATATCCTTTTACATTCATAACAATAGTAATGTCTTCCTTCAAACAAAAAGATATAATATCTTCTTTTACCTCTTCGATAAACTTACACAACGTATGAATTTTTTCATTATACGGAAGAAAATAGAAACAAACATCGTCATTTTCCAATTCTTTAAATTCTTTTTTATTCACTTTCATCGATTCTAAATCTTTTTCTATAGCCTCAATTTGTTCCTTAACAGCGGAAAATACATTCTCATTCCAATGATAATCTACCACAATATTTTCAATATGAAAATAATTATTGCTTCCCAATAGCGTAAAATGCCATTGTTTTAACATATCTTGAAACTTCTCCACATACCCTTTATCAATAATAACTTCCAGTACATATTTCGTAGTTGCCCCCAATGGTTTTACTCTCAAATATTCTTCTAAATGTTCTGGAATAGAACAATATCTTCTTCTTAAACTCTTTCTATTAAAAATTCTTGCGTTTTTCTCAAATACCGCAACACTGATTTCTTCTTCCATATCTATATCCAACCTTTACTTCTCATTATTTTATTTATACCACTTTATCAAATGATTTTCTATAACTATTTTACAAAAGGTCGGAAAATATCGAATTATTTCGATTCTTTCAATAAAATTTTAATCTCAATCGGTTTATCCAAACTATCATAATACGCCAAATTTAAAAAATCGATTTCTTCCTGATACCGCAATAAATCCTTTATTTTAGATTCAATCTGTTCTTCCAAATACCTTTTTATATCTTGTCGATGCGAATACAAAACAGAATATTTCGATTGAATTTGAATTTCCACTTTTTCTTTATACTTAACTTTACAAGAATAATCCGACAAACATACACTGATTGATTCATCATTATACTCTATCGTTTTATTTGATTTTAAATAAGAGAAATCCGCTTCCTCATGCTTAAAACCATACGCCTTATCCCCATTAAAAAAAGTTACCCCTCGACAATACGTCGAATCTATTTCTTCTTTCCATATTTGTCCGGGTTCCAATAAGGCAAGCGGTAAAACTTTACCATTGTAATAATCTCGACAAAAATTTAAAAAATGCGGAGGTTTTGCTGCCATAAACGTATATGCACTCGTTACCGGCTCACATAACATCGTTAAAATAATACTTTCATTATTGGGATTTTTAATACTGTAAATATCTTTCACGCTATCTTTGGTTGTAAAAATATAAATATTAAAATCAAAAGTAGGAGATTCTTTTACATAAGATATTAAATCTTCTATATCCTTTTGATTTAAAATACTTTCATGTAAAACAAAAGAAGAAATATGTTTCAAATTCAACTCCAAACTCGAAGATAACTCCAAAGAATTTAAGACATCGGGAATATTTTTCCCTTGAACAACTGCTAACTGCGACGAAACATCTGTGCTTTCTTTTTTCGTATTTCCTACGTCCATACTACTCGGTAAAAAGAAATATCCTGTATATCCTTCTTCACTTTTTTCAAACCCGATAGAAGCAATATAAATATTATAATATATCGTATTGGCAGCCCGACAAGAACTTAAAATCAACATCAAAAAACATAAAATCAACATCTTTTTCATTATTTGTCGCTCCTTCTATACACATTCTTAACACGCAATGGTTCGTCCCTTTTCTTATTCTTCTTCGACGAAGTAGATAAAAAGAAATTCTTAATACCCTCCAAACTAAAAGGCACAAAAGGATAAAAATAATGAACACCGAAACTCTTTTGTTTATATAAAAAATAAATAACGACAATCGATGCCAACAACACACCCAAAAGCCCAAAATAAAATGAAGCAATCAACACCAAAAACCGAATAACACTCAATGACATCAAAACTGTTACATTTGTACTTACAATAAAAGACATTAAAAAGGCTATCGCAGTAAACGTAATAATGAATACTCCCGCAATACCGCTACTTACCAAATTATCCCCGATAATAATTCCACCAATTAACAAAACCGTTGAAGAAATCGTGATTTTTGATTGACGAAATCCGATTAAATAAAACAATTCAAACAGAGCCAATACGATACAAATTTCATAAAATATCGGGAAAATAACCCCATTTTGCGATATCTTCAACATAGATAGCGTTCGTAACGATAACGAATCACTTTGATAAGTCGTAAATGAACTAATCAATCCGAGAAATATAGTTGACATAAACAAGGAAATGATAATAAATATTCTTTCCAAAAAAGAAAAAATAGGTATATTTAAGTTATCGATAGACATACGGCTAGAGATAGATAAAGTGATAGGTAAAGCCAATACACAAGAAATTCGATCTATAACAATAAGAAACTCGCCATTATATAATCTTCGACAAGCCAAATCCGGACTTCCCAAATATTGATATGTAGGGAAAAGATTCTTTCCTTGAAAATACACTGATAAATCATCGATAGACACCAACGCATCTATATCTATACTACGCAATACCTTAAGTATTTCTTTGCGGATATCTTCATTATGAATATCTTCTAATGACAACAATGATACATTGGTTTTACTTCTTCTTCCGACCATTATATTCTCGATTTTTAATCTTGAATCTCGCACTCTGGTTCGAATCAAAGAAATATTTTCCTTATAATTTTCTACAAATCCATCTCGAGAAAAAGCACTTTCCGCTTCGGCAATAGACTCGCTGATACTTCTGGAAGGGGCTTTCGATAAATCAAAAGCATAATATGTAAAATTTCTTAACGCAATCAAAAGTCCGGAAAATATCATTTGTTCGATCAACACCTCATCGGCCTCTATTTTCTTACATATTCCCGGAAATAACATATCTAGTTCTTCTTTCGGTTTATCCTCTATGCGAGGATAAAAATCTTTCATAAATTCCAAAATATTACATAATTGTTCTTGATACCATATCGAACAATTTCCATTGGTTTGTTTATAAATCACATCTGGATTATTCTTTAACCTTTCTAGCATAATATACCTCCTTTATCATCCAACCGAACAAAATCCCCGAAAGACCAAATAATCCTATCACAATATAACGAAGCCATATAACATTTTGTTTCACTTGCCAAAAACCGATAAGTCCCAAAACAAAAATACCTAAAAATAAAAAAATCCTTTTCCATATACTCATTTCCCATTTTAAACTATTATGGATCAAACTTAAAAAATAAGAAAATTTAAAAACACAGGCAACTCCGATAATTAAAATATAAATATAATCGAAATTCCCATTATATCGAGATACGGGTTCTATAGATAAAGCCAAAAAACCAACTAAGTCATTTCCTTGAAAGACAACATCTCCGCTTGATAAAGTTAAAATAGAATATTCGAATAAAAACAATAAAGAAGAAAGAGTTATCCCCAAAAGAATTGTCGACTTCGACAAACTAAGTTCATCTTTATCGGACATAAAATAAATTAAATTATCCAAAATCATACATAAAAAAGAAATCAATACTGAAAAGGAAAAAGCCCAATGAAAATCTTCTATCAATAAGCGGAAATCCAAATGAATAAAATTATACAAATACAACCCATAACAAGCAATACAAACTATTCCGAATAAAGTAGAGATTTGAATAACTTCACTCGGTTTTAAAGAACATATAATGCATAAAACCAAAATGATTCCAATCAATAAAAACGGGTAGGAATAATTATAAAAAAACAATTTATATAAAATATACGTTGCCAAAGTTAATCCTAAAACAATTCGGAAAAATAAAACGATATTTACGATATGTTTTATTTTACTCTCTCGATAAGAATTATAAAAATCCATAGTATAAAATCGCTTCGGCAATAAAAGAAAAAAGAAAAGAATTCCTCCCAAAACCATAAGTATATAAAATACACCACTTACCCCATAGGAATCATACAGCATAGGAAAAAGTATAGCCCGAATGAAAATATAATTATAAATGATAATAAAGAAAAAAAGACTAACTTTCGATATTCGCACAATATCACCCGATTATAGTATGGGTTAAGTTCGTCTTTTTCATTCTTTGTTATTCTATTTTATTTAAAAAATGTCGCCGTTGAACACGCTTGGATAAAATTACATCTATACTCTTCGGAACAACTTCCACTTCCAAACTTGTCGTCTTATCAAACTGTTCTCCGTCAGTATTATATGCAACCGGAGTTTCAGAATTGATTTTCAATTTGCAGGCATCAAAATGCAAAATATTATGCCTATAGTTTTCACCTAACAATAAAAACATTCCAAAATCAATTATATTCATCAATTTAGATGTTTTTCGAATCAATGTAACACGAACATGACCGTCATCTAAATATATTCTCTTTTTCCGATGGATTTTAAATCCGGCCAAATATCTTGTGTTTAATGCCAAAAATAAAGAAAATTCTCCTTCTATCTTTTTATCTTCGGTTTCTATATTAATTTTAATCGTCGTCGTATTTCGATACGATTTCAATCCCTGAATATAATAAGCAAATTTCCCAATATTCTTCTTTACCTTATAAGGTGCATCATAACTGATTTCCGTCAAACACCCTGCGGCAAGACCATAAACAAAATAATTATTTTCCACCCTATATACGTCCATTTTAGAAGTTTTACCCACTAAAATTTTTCTCATTGTTCGTTTTAAATTCTTACCAAGCCCCAATGTCGTTGCCACATCATTACAAGTTCCGGCAGGAATATAGGCAAGAGTCGGTCTTTTTTCCAATTTCATAATCCCATTGATTACCTCATGAACCGAGCCATCTCCGCCAACCGTTAAAATCAAATCATAAGAGAATCCGCAACTTACAATATGTTCGGTGATACTTTTTGGGTGAATGGATTTAAAACATTCTACAATATCGTATTTTGTTTTCAAGGTCGTACATATATAGTCTAATTTTTTCGTAGCCTTACTTTTGCCACTAAAGTTGTTATACACAACCAATGCCCGCATTTTACCACACCTTTTTAATTATTTAAAAAATGATCGAATTTCCTAATTTTTACTTTTTGTCCTACAACTACAACAATATCGTCCGGTCCCAAAACGTCCGTCCCTTTGGGAATGAAAAATTGATCGTTTTTGATTATTCCCACGATATTTACATCAAATTTATTACGAATATCCAATTCAATCAACGATTTTTTCTCAAACGTCTTACCGACAATCGTTTGAACAATAGCGTATTCGTCACTTACAGCATAATAATCCAAAATACTGTCACTGATTATTTGATTTGCCAAAGAAATTGCGGAAGCCTCTTCCGGAATTATCGTTTCAGTCGCACCCAACAACTTAAAAATTTCTTTATGTTCCACTTCATCGGCACGAACCGTTATCTTTTTCACACCCAATTTCTTTAAATTGACAATCGTCATAATAGATGCTTGTAAATTATTACCAATACATACTACCGCATGATCGATAGACGAAGCACCCAAATCCTTCAATACCTTTATTTTTGTTGCGTCTGCAATTAAACAATGCGGAACATCGGAAGAAATTTTCGTTACCGCTTCTTCCCTCTTATCAATTGCCAACACATCGCAATTCATCGTTTCCAATGATTTGGCAATAGAAGATCCGAATCGACCTAAACCAATAACAATAAAACTTTTTTTCATCCTATAATCACTCTCTCTTCCACATATTGAATCTGTTCCTTAGATTCTACCATCCAATTCTTATTTACCACACCGATAACCGTTAACGGTCCTAATCTACCGAATAACATCAATAAACTTATAATAATCCGATTTCCCACATTTAAACTTTGAGTAATGCCCATAGACAATCCCGTAGTAGAAAAAGCGGAAATTACCTCAAACATCGTTTCTTTCAAACCCAATTCCGGTTGAATAAAAGAAACCAAGAAAGTAGAAAATAAAACGACAATGACAGCCACTGTAATCAACACCAAAGCCTTAAATATGGAAGAATCCGATATTCTCCGATGAAAAGCCTTTGTTTTCTTCCCTCTCGCAAAATAGATAATAGCCAAAATAACTACCGCAAAAGTCGTCGTCTTAATCCCACCACCTGTTGAACAAGGCGATGCCCCGATAAACATTAAAGAAATAACACATATATATGCCGCAGGCGACAACTCACTCATTGAAAAAGTAGTAAACCCTGCAGTTCGACACGTTACAGATGTAAAAATACATTGTAACCAAGTTAAATGATTCATTGCCAATTTCATTATAAACATACCACTTAAAATCAACACCAACGTTATAATCAACGTGATTTTTGTATGCAAAGAAAATTTCTTCCATCTCTTAGAACGCAACATATCGTCCAATACGACAAATCCCAATCCACCGAAAATAATCAATAAAATAGTAGACGCATTTAATATGACATCATTCGCAAACGGAATCAAACTATCCGCTCCGAAAATATCGAATCCCGCATTATTAAATGAAGCAACCGAATGAAATATCGAATACCCTAACGCTTGGAAAAAATGATATTCACAATACGGCAATAGCGATATCATGTTAATACACGTTCCCAAAAACTGGATACAAAAAGATATAGTTATGATTCTCCTAACCAAAGATACAATACCTTTGACAGAATTTTGATTTAACGCTTCTCTCAATAAAAATCGGTTACTTACCCCAATCTTCGCTCCAATCACAGTGAAAAAAAACACCGCAATAGTCAAAAACGATAGTCCGCCAATCTCCATTAAAATGCACATAATTACCTTACCATAAATCGTCATAGATTCGGCGATATTCATTACAGTCAATCCCGTAACACAAACAGCGGAAGTCGCCATAAATAAAGAATCCACAAAGCCGAACGTTTTTCCATTTGTCGAAGCAAAAGGCATTAATAAAAGACACGTTCCTACTAAAATTACGGCAACAAATGATGAAATTATTATGATATAAGGATGAATTTTTTTACTTTTCATATCCATTCTCCCAAAACATTTCACTTAAAATATAATTTATTATACACTAATTTCTAAAATCTAACAAGTTTTATAAAAATAAAACTGCAAATCTTGTTAAAATTTAGGATTCCCCGTTTATAGTATATCCCTACCCTTTTATATTTTATTCCTTATAAAAAAAATGAGGTAATGCCACATCGACATTACCTAACGTTCTTTATTCTTTCGAATCTTCCGGCAAATACTTACAAATTGCCATAGCCAAAGCCCCTGTTCCTATATGACAAGATACCGACAAAGAAAGAGGGTTACACATAATATTCTTACCCGGAAAATCTTCGGAAATCATTTCACAAAACGCTTCCGCTTCCCTACGATCCACTCCGGAATATGCCACTTCCAAATGAACATTATCCGTTCTTCCGTCAATCTCCTTTAAATATCCGTTGATTCTTTCCTTACAAGCATCTAACATAATTCTTTTCGCATTTTGAACCGTCCGATTCATCATTCGAAATTTATCCAATTTTTCCCCTTTAATCATCAAAACCGGCTTAATCTTCAAAACCGATCCGACTGCCGCAGCCGCAGGAGTAATTCTTCCACCTTTTTTCAAATATTTCAGCGTGTCTACCATAATAAAAATATCCGACTGCATCTTAATTTCCATCAACACATCACATATTTTTTGAGCCGAATATCCTCTTTGAATCATTTCCATAGCGTCTAAGACAGATTGTCTTTGCGTAACAGATATTCTTTGATTATCCACAACAAACACTTTTCCCGCATATTCGGCCTGAGCCGCCATTTGAGCGGAATGACAAGATTCAGATAATCCACTAGACATCGGAATATAGATAATTTGATCATACTCCTTCAAAACCTCGTCCCACATAGAAGTTACAAACCCGATAGATGGTTGGGACGTGGAAACATCGGAACCTCCCACAAGTTTCTCATAAAATTGTTCTTGAGTCAAAGTAATATCTTCCAAATACTCCTCTCCGTCAATCGTAAAGGGCATCGGAATAACCCGTATCCCCAGTTCTTTGGCTTCAGATTGTGTTATTCCACTATTACTATCCGTCATAACCGCAATTCCAGACATTTTCTCACCTCAAACATTTTCTCCGTTTTTTAAATCACATCTCGACATATTATAACAAAAAACAATATACATGTCAAATCAATCTTCTTCATTATATCGAAAATCCGTAACATTATCCAAAATAAATGAACAATATTCCTCTTTTCTAATCCATTTCACCTTATTTAAAACAATATTTTCCGCATTGGTTATAAAAAAATACGATGAATTCTTATGAAAAATACCATATTTTTCTGCAGGTCGAAGATCATATATCCCCTTTTCCCAATCCGTTTTATCTATCAAATCCAACCTTACCGTATCTAAAACAATATTCTTAATATTTCTGTTCTTTTCCCCATATATAAATATTCCATTTTCGCAAATCGCTGAAATGTTGCGAAAAGACACATTTTCAATACACCCAATAGGATTCGAAGTGTTTCTTTGAACTGCCGTTATCGCAATCGGTTCTCCTTTGCCCCACCAATATAACGGAGAAAATCTTCTCGTTTCTATTTCGATATTTTCCATTCGAACCTCTCTTATATTTCCTTCGTCACGCAGTTGAAAAGAAATTCCCCGATTGCTTCTTTCTATTTTGCAATCATGAACATAAATATTTTCAAAATCCGAAACACTTTCCGTTCCGAATTTAATTGCCGCACTGGTAGAAACCAAAACACAATCCGCAACCTCTATATTTTCACATTTCCCGTATTTTCTTCCATATTCCGTCGTCTTAAACACAATACAATCATCGGCAGATTCAATATAACAATGCTCAATTTTCACATTCTTACAATGATCAGGATCGATTCCGTCACAATTGGCCAATCGTAAATTATTTAAAATCTTAATATGGTGAATATGAACCATATCACACCCTACCAAATGCGTCGTCCAAAACCCACTCTTTTGTAAAGTTACACCTTGTATTTTTACATTTTTACAATTTTCGAAAAAAATCAAAGGAACTCTCGGATAAAAATATCCTTCGATATGCCACTTGGTTTGTTTACCATAAAAAATCTCTTCATTTCCGTCTATATATCCTTCTCCCGCTATCCCTATATTTTTACAATTCTTTGCGTAAAGAAAATACATCATCGAATTTCCGGAATACTCACAATTTTCCCAAGTCGGTCTGGTTACCAACGCAATATCTCCGCTTTCGGAAAAGCCTTCTAATTGATCCACCGCCTTTAAAACCGCATTCTGTTCCAAATATAATTCTATATTATCCGCAAAATCCAATCTCCCGCATCGATAGATATGATTCTTTTCAAAAATCACTTTTCCTCCGCCATTTTTACTACAAAAACGAATGGCTTGACGAATCGCTATCGTATCATCTGTTCTCCCATCGCCAACCGCTTGAAATTTTCCTACATAAATATCCATATCAATCTATATCCTTTATTTCCGCATCAATAATTATCCGATCCGATGAATCGGGATTTTTAGGAGTTTTATTTTGGTGGTTTTGCCATAAGATATAAATTATATTCCCTATGCTATACAAAATAAGCACTCCTCCGAAAACTTTTAAAACGATAGAAAAAATTGCTTCAAATGGTGTAAAAAATAAAATGACCGCAATTAAAAAATAAGGTATTTCTCTTTTAAATCGTTCCCATTTATTCTCACTAAGTAAAATACGAACAATCGGTAACACAACCAAGAAAATCCCCATAATAACAGAAACGACAAAATGATGCCAAAAAATCAATAAAAATCCAATAACAACACAAACAGTAGACGTTATCGCTTCAAAAAGAAATTTCTTTTGTTCAGAATAATAAAACCAATAAAAGAAACAAGGAAAAATATAAATCAATATTAGACTCAACCCCAATATCGAAAATAAAATCACTTTCAATGTTTCATAAGGTATTGCCAGCAACAAAATACCGATAATGCCTAAAATAATAGAAGGCACTATGCTTTTTTTACCAAAAGAAAAAAACTGCAACATCTTCTTATTCTCCTTTTCACCTATTTTAGACTATACTCTTTTTACGGAAATTTCCTCGAACCCGTTTGACCGGAGTCATAGTAATAAACGCTTTCGAATCAAATGCGTCAACAATCTTCAAAGCTTTTTCCACTTCATACGTCGATACAACACAAAACAATTCTATTCGTGTTTCGGCAGAGTACGCTCCGACAACCTGAAAAAAAGTACAACCTCTTTTTAAATTGGTCATAATACTTTTACCGATTTCTACAGACTGGGAAGAAAATATATGCAATCCGGTATAAGTGTACGATGTATGAATTTTATCGACAACCAAACTATTTAAAATCATACGCACGCAAGTAAATAACACAATAATCCAACTGCCTTCCAAAAAACCACCGCCGATTACCGCTATTGCTATATTCAAAATCATAGTAAAACTTCCGATAGATACATTTTTATGCAGTGCCAGTGCTTGCCCTACCACATCGATTCCACCAGTCGAAGTTCCGTATCTTAACGCAAGTCCCGAAGCCAATCCCGCCATTAATCCACCGAAAATAGCCAACGTCAACACTCCGCCATAATTGGTAGTATAAACAATATCGCCCGTCTTAGAAAGTACCGCAACATCTTCTGCCAAAGCAGTAAACGGAGAATAGTGAATCAACCCCGTCAAAAGGGATTGGATACCGATAGCCAATAAAGAATATAAAGCAAATTTTTTGGAAACAAAGCGAAATCCCAATAAAATAATCGGAATATTGATAATAAATATCAAAATACCTAAATTAAAATTCCCATTATTTTTTAAAATAATTCGATGAATAATTTGAGCGATTCCGGTTGCCCCTCCGGCATATAAATGAGCCGGCTCCAAAAACCATATAGTTACAAACGAAATCAAGACATTCGCTATAATACAAATCATTAATCGAAAAAGAGTATCTTTTACTTCTTTTTTTGTTATCTTCATAAAACTAAAACCCCTTTATCTTTTCCTTTTTTCTAAAAAAGAAACAGCAAGGTAGTTATACATCCTTGCCATTTTTTTGTTCATTCCAAAAATTTGCGAGTAAAACCTTATACGTTGCCTCACTAAATGGGGCCTTTGTTAAATTGACTCTAGTTTCTTCAGATAATACCCCTGCCTTTGCAAATTCTTTTCCTGCCAAAACAAATTTAGATAAAAATTTTTCATGCCTACTTTTTAAATGGTCCAATTCCATTAAAGTTTTTAATTGAGGAACAAATATTTTTTCATATTTATCTTGTCCGCAAATACAATCATATTGCCGAGATAAAGAATCAAACACTTGTGATGTTTCGGAATAAGCACAACTGGAAATAACAACAAATCTTTGATTATTATGCGGATTCCGTATGCCATGAAACGATTCCTTATTCGTCGGCGGTTTCTGGCCTCTATATGTACACATCATCGAAAGCATTCGATCGGTAAATACTTTCATTGTTCCCGGCATACCAAAAAAATACAACGGATAACTTTCGATAAAAATATCACAATCTTCTATTTTTTGTTTCATCAATGGAATATCGTCATTTTGAATTATACATTCTCCCTCTGTTCTTCCCCAACAAGATAAACACCCTAAGCAAGGAATAATCTTCAAAGAAGAAAGTTCTATTATTTCTATTTCGCAATTTGCTTCTGCTTTTAAGCCTTCTAAAAAAGCATTTGTTACAGCCATAGTGGCACTATCTTTTCCTCGTGGACTGCCGTTTAAAACCAAAATTTTAAGTTTTTTATCGGGATCCCAACTCATAATTATTGATTTCCTCCGTATATGCTTTCTTTCGCAACCGGAGTAAAAGTCATTTCTCCTTTAGCATAAATCGTATCCCTTACTCGAACTATAGCCTGAAAAGAAGTTAAAGGTCCGATTACTTTTGTCTTTGTAACCGTAATATCTAAAGTATCTCCCGGAATTACAGGCTTAATAAACTTAAAATTATCCACTTTTAAAAGAACATAAATTGAATCTTCTTCCGTTTTTTCTTCCATTACCAATGAAGAAAGTTGAGCACAACTTTCAATAATCAAAACACCCGGCATAATAGGAGTATCAGGAAAATGACCTAAAAAATAAGGTTCATTAATCGATACATTTTTAATTCCTCTGGCAGAAACATTCGGTTCCAACTCCAATACTTTTTCTATCATTTGAAAAGGAGGACGCTGTTTAATCCTTTTATTTATATCTATAATATTCATCATAAAGATATCCCTCCGTCTAAAGTGATAACCTGCCCTGTCATATAACTGCAAGTATCAGACGCAAGCATAGACACAACACCGGCAACCTCTTCTACTGTTCCCATACGATGCATAGGAATTTTATCGATATATTCTTTCTTTTTCTCTTCCGGCAAAGCATTCAACATTTCTGTTTCAATAAAGCCAGGAGCAACCGCATTGACACGAATTCCATATTGAGCCAATTCCTTCGCCAAAGTTTGAGTCATAGCATTTACCGCTCCTTTTGTAGCACTATATACACTTTGACCAGGTAAAGCAAATTTCCCACTGACAGAAGAAATATTTATAATTACACCACTTCGTTTTCTAAACATTTTCAACACAGCCTGTTGAGCACAATAAAAATAGCCTTTCACATTCAAATCCATACAATTATCCAACGTATTCGGATTCAACATCAATAAAAATTCATCTCGAACAATTCCCGCATTATTTACCAACACATCAATTTGACCGTATTTTGAAACAACTTCTCTCATCATTTTTTTCACTTGTTCCAAATCGGATACATCGGCTTTATATACCATAGCCGTTCCACCGAATGCCTCGATTTCTTTTACAACTTCCAATGCCTTATCATCGCTATGACTATAATTGACCACAACGGCATAGCCGTCTTTAGCCAAACGTATCGCACAACCACGACCAATTCCTTTAGAAGCCCCTGTTACAACCGCTACTTTCATAAAAAACCTCCTAATCCTTTGTTAAAACTATGGCACAATAAGAACCACCAGAGCCATAAGCCGTAATCAATATTTTATTAAGATTTTCAGACATAACTTTCGTTTTCGTCACTTTATCTTTATTTAGCAAATAAACTTCTTCTTCTTTTAAATCTCCGCTAAGCAACAAAGCAGCATGAACACAACCCAAACCGGCAGAAGCCGCTCTTCCTTCGCCTATTCTTTCCTTAACAGCGAAAATAGGAACCTCTCTTTGGAACACTCTTCTGTAAGATTCAATTTCTATCGTATCTACCACTTGATCTCCATTTGCAAAACCGACTACCAAATCAATATCTTCCACCGAAATATTCGCATCTGCCAAAGCATTTTTAATCGCCATATCCAGCGCTTGATCGGAACCGGCAAGTGTGGCGAAATCCACATTTTTATGAGCCATTCCATATCCTGCCACATAAGCATATACTTTGGCATTTCTCTTTTGAACAGAACTTTCTTTTTCCAAAACGATTGTCGTACTACCATCTGCCAATGCAAAACCTTTTCCCATAGAATATGGTTTCGGCATCGTATCGCTGATTGCCCCCAATTTAGAATATAACTCTTCAATCACTTCGATATTTTCGTCCGTACCCGTAGCCAAAACAACATCTTCTTGACCTTGCCGAATGATGTTTACCGCATAAGCGATACTAGCCAAACCGGATTGTGCTCCGTTGGTTATCGTAACATTATATCCTTTTATTCCAGAACAAATAGATAAATATCCTCCTGCCGCATTATAAACTGTATTCGGAAACTTAAAAGCACTTCCGGAAGCATTTCCATGTTCGGCAATATTTTCCGTAAAATTACAACACGTTCCCAAAGCCCCTTCAGAAGAGCCGACAACAATACCGATAGAAGTCGCATTTTCTTCAGTCACTTCCAAATTGGCTTCTTTTAACGCCAACATTCCAGATACTGCTTGTAATTGGGAAAAATTATCCAATTTACGATAGAAAGCCATTTTCAATCCCACATTCGCATAATCCTCCGGCCCGACCGTCGAATGTACACTCGTTTGATCAATACCTATATTCGCTTTACATTTCTCAATATAATTCTCCACTCCGTTACCCAAAGGACTGACAATACCAAATCCCGTTATACCTATCTTATCCTTTACTTGTGGAATAACAACATTTCCCGCATTTTTACTGAAAATAATACTTGCGTTATTGCCTCCGAACGCAAAAGAATTACTCATAACGGTAGTTAAATTCTTTTCTTTCGCATGATTTGGAACAAAATCAATTTTACCCGCACGTTCTTTTAAATGTTCTAAATCTTCAGCATTATATCCCAAAGTAGCAGGTATCTTATTATTCGTCAAAGCCTTAATGGCGAATACCGCTTCAATCGCACCGGCCGCACCCAAACAATGTCCTACCATGGCTTTTGTTGAACTTACACTTAAAGAAGAATTTACATCATCAAAAATCGTATGCAAAGATAAGAATTCCGCTTCATCGTTTTTAGCCGTTCCCGTACCATGAGCATTAATATAGCCGATTTCACTCGCATCAATACCGGAATTTTCAATAGCACGACGTATCGCATTCATTTGTCCTTCGCCGTCCGGTCGCGGTGCGGTAATATGGTGAGCATCACTGCTGACTCCCGAACCCAATATTTCACAATATATCTTAGCTTTTCTTGCCATAGCATGAGCATAAGATTCAACTATAACACAACCAGAGCCTTCTCCCAAAGTAATTCCCGTACAATGATTAAACGGACTACAAGGATTTGCGTCCAACGCATGAAGAGCCAAAAATCCGGAATAAGGAACAGAAGCAAACGCATCTGCCCCACCGGCAATAACAACATCTGCTTTCCCTGCCCGGATCAAATCACAAGCATAAGCGATACTTATTGTTCCAGCAGCACAAGCATTTGCCACATTGGTAACAACACCACCGGCATGATGATAGCCTGCCACTTGACAAGCAATAGCAGAAATCGGCATTCTAGCGACATCGTCTTTCAGTTTATTATTTTTATAATAATGTTCAATACTGACAGCACCACCTACACAACTACCCATTATTACACTAACTCTCGGATCTCCTCCAAAATCAGATAATCGTGCATCATTCATTGCCTCCATAGATGCTTTAATACACAATTTAGATACTCGATCCATTTCCTCACAACCGCTCAAACAATCCAAAGAATTGTCCTTTACTTCAGCAGCCAATTTAGCGTAACAACCTTCTGTATCCACCGTATTTGTTGTAGCGATACCTGAAACAGAATTTAACGCATTCTCCCAACATTCTTCTACATTATTTCCGATGGCACTAATCATTCCCAAACCAGTAACCACACAACGATTTTTATCTAACGTCATACTTCTTTTCCTCCCTTTTTATCTTAAAAAACGGTTGCAAACTTAAGGCTTGCAACCACTTTAAATGTAATCGAATTATTCTTTATGAGCATAAATATATGCAGCAATCGTATTAATATTTAAAAAATACTCTTTATCAATGCCTGTTGTAGATACTCCGAAAGTATCATCAATAAATGCGATTAACTCGATTGAATCTATAGAATCCAATCCAATTCCTTCGCCAAATAAAGGCGTATCAAATTCAAGTTCACCTGCATCAACTCCTAAATTTGAGCAAAGAAATTCCTTGATTTTTTCTTTAATTTCCAATTCATTCATACTTATAATTCCTTCCCTTTATATTTATATATTTCTAAATTATTATACCATTAATTTATTGTAAGGTCAATAAATGTCGATTTAGATAATAAAATTATATCATATTCGTTTTAATTATTCAATCACTACAAACGCAATTACCGTATCGGATTCATGACTGATGGAAATATGCATCTTTGGTTCATTTTGAACATATGGTTTACCATTTGTATCATTTAATATGGAATATTGTAAATAGTTTTTATTTTGTGTAGCCTTAAATATGGCTTCTTTACAAGCCCATCTGGTTGCCAAAAAAACAGGTTTCTTTTCTTCCGAAAGCGTATGATATAATCGTAATTCTTCTTCGGTTAATATACAATTTACAAACCGTTCTTTCCGATTCTTAAAACGAGAAATTCCCGTAATATCCACTCCGATATCCATAGTATTCCACCTCTTTGCCATTTTTATAAAACCATACTTTATTTTCTTTCTATACAGTTTGATTATACCATATTTTTAAAGAAGAAATAGATTTTTATAATTTTTTGTCGAATTTTGTAACCGTTCGACATATCTCTTTTTTTAATTGCTTAACACGATAAAACGTGATAAAATGAAACAAAAAGTAAAGGAGTTGTTTATATGATAACTTTTTTAACAAATATCTCGAATCCGAATTATAAACCATATACTTCTTCCTTTTATTTACTGATCCATACTACTTTACAAGATTTTACAAAAGAACACCCCGTTTTGGTTTACTCTATTATCTTAGGTATTGTTTGTTTAATATTTCTTTTAATTCTTTTCGTTGTGTTATTAAAATACAGACAAACCATCATTCAAGCCAAACTGGAAAAATCAAGGGCGAGCAGTAAAGCAAGACAAGAATTTCTTTCCAAAATGAGTCATGAAATTCGTACACCAATGAATGCGATTATAGGATTGGTTGATATCATACAACTTCATGAAAATATTCCGGAAGATATAAAAGACGATTTGAATAAAATTCATACTTCTGCTCATTATTTATTGGGATTAATCAATAATATTTTGGATATGAATAAAATCGATCAAGATAAAATAGTTTTAACTTGTGAATCTTTTTCATTGCCCGATACGATTCAATCTTTAAAAGATATGCTGGATTCCGAAGCCAAACGATTTGATATTGATTTTCAAATAGAATCCACCATTCAACATCCCTATATAATTGCAGACGAAATTCGATTACAACAAATCTTAACCAATCTTTTATCGAATGCCTTTAAATATAGTCCAAAAAAAGAAAAAGTTCGATTGATTGTCCAAGAAACCGACTTTCAAAACAATATCGTTTCTTTTTATTTTGAAGTAAGTGATAATGGTATCGGTATCCCTCAAAGCGAACAAAAAAGAATCTTTGATTTCTTTGAACAAGTCGACTCGAAAATTACCCATCAAAGAGGAACGGGTTTGGGTTTGCCAATCAGTCAAAGACTCGTTCAATTAATGGGAAGTACAATTCAACTTAAAAGTGATAAAGGTAAAGGTAGTACCTTCTCATTTGCCCTTTCTTTCCCTTTGGGTAAAAACGAAATACCATTGGAACAAGATTCAAAAAATTATATTGAAAATAAAACTATCTTAGTCGTCGAGGATAACGATATAAATGCCGAAATTATACTTTCTTTCTTAAATATGAAAGGAGCAAAAACAGAACTTGCCGTAAACGGAAAGGAAGGAGTAGAAAAATTTAAAGCCGGTAAATCCCTATATTACGATATGATATTAATGGACATTCAAATGCCCATAATGGACGGATTAACCGCCACAAAAGAAATTCGTTCTTTGAAAAAAGATGATGCAAAATCCATTCCTATTTTGGCAATGACAGCAAATACATTTAAAGAGGATGTCGACAACACAATAGAAGCCGGAATGAATGGGTTTATTTCCAAACCGATTGATGTAACCTATTTATATACACAAATCAATCAAATTTTTAAAGAAAAAGAACAATGAAAACAAAAAATCCTACAGACAAATGTAGGATTTTTTCTATTTCAACGATTTTACTCTACTTCTACCAAATCTATTGAAGTGGAAGTAACAGAAAGAATTGTCGTGCCTTCTGTCAAATTCGCTTTCTTCTTTGCTACTTCATAAGCATCTTTTATTGTTCCCAATACTGCTTGAATACCCCACACAATAGATAATGTACGACAATCGTCAGCATTATCACAAGCAAAATAAATATCTGTTGCCGGACGATATTGTGATAATTCCAAAGCGAAATCTACATCACCTTCGGCAATGACGGCAGGAATTTCAAATACAGCGGAAATACTTGCGACAGCCAAACCGATGGCATCTCCTTCTGTTTTTTCTCTGACACTATCCACTACATTACGAATCATCAATTCATGATTGATATCATCTTCTGCTTTTTCGTCTATTTTAGACATATAAGATACCGCTTCGAACGGATAATGTCCTTGTGCAGATTCACCGGATAACATTGTAGCACCCGTTCCGTCTAATACAGCATTATGACAATCGGAAACTTCGGCACGAGTCGGTCTTGGATTTTGTTGCATAGAATCCAACATTTGAGTAGCACAAATAACAATTTTGCCTTGAGATTGTGCCAAATAAATCATTTCTTTTTGAATTGCAGGTAAATCCCAAGCATCTACATCAACACCCAAATCACCACGGGCAACCATAACACCATCGGAAAGACGAACAATCTCTTCCATATTGGAAACGCCTTCTTGATTTTCGATTTTAGAAATAACTTTAATATGTGTATTTTTCTTTGCCGCTAAAATATCACGAATTTGCTTAATATCATCGGGACGACGAACAAATGATGCAAAGATATAATCCAATCCTTGATCACAGGCAAATTCCATATCTGCTTTATCTTTAGGTGAAATATAAGGCATATTCAAAATAACACCCGGTACGTTACAGTTTCTCTTGTTTTTTAATTTACGATCATTTTGTGCTTCGCATATCAATTCTTTACAAGAAGCATCTTTTTCAATAACCTTTAACGTTAAATTACCATCTTCGACTAAAATTCTTCCGCCAATAGAAATATCGTCATACAATCCCGGATAAGAAATCGCTACTTTAGTCGCATTTCCCAAGAAAGAATAATCCATAGTGATACGAATAATATCTCCTTTATGTAACATTACCGGCTCATCATTTTCAAGATAGCCTGTCCGAATTTCAGGTCCCTTTGTATCCAAACACATACCAACGAACCAACCTTTTTCGGCATTTAAAGCCTTAACATTTTTAATACGAAAACCTTGTTCCTCATAATCTCCATGAGAAAAATTCATTCGCATTGCGTTCATTCCCGCAGTTCCAATTAATTTTTCCAAACAATCTTTTTGTTCACTTGCGGGACCAATCGTACAAACAACCTTAGTCTTTTTCATTTTAAATCTCCTTTATTTTTCTTCTTGATTTTTTACAATATTCTCTTGTTTTAGATTTCACTTTTGTCTTATTGATTTAGTATTTGCCGATATAATCTTACTTATACCGACAATTTTTATAAAACAAGAATATGGAATATAGAACATCAGGTTCAATATTCACTCCGAATACCATTATATCACAAATTTTGACACCTTCAAGAATTTTGTGTTTCTTTTCATAATAAAAGCCTTTTCAAAAATAAAAGAATTTTATTTTTTATATTCATTCAAAGACTTATTTCTTGACAAGAAATGATTTTTAAACTAGAATTTAAGTAATGAGTATTAGCGATAGCTAAAATAAAAGGAGAATAATATGAATAATTTAAAAGGTGCAGCCATTATCGGTCAATCTGGTGGACCGACATCAGTAATTAACGCATCTGCTGCAGGCGTTTTTATTGAGGCACTAAAACAACCAAACATTACAAGAGTGTATGGTGCAGCACATGGTATCAAAGGAATTCTAAACGAAGAATTTTACGATATCAATCAAGAAGATATCAAAGAGTTGGAATTATTAAAAACCACGCCGTCTTCTTCTATCGGATCTGTTCGTTATAAATTAAAACCATTGGAAACAGATGATAGCGAATATAAAAGATTATTGGAAGTTTTTCAAAAATATAATATCCGTTATTTTTTCTATAATGGCGGTAATGATTCTATGGATACCTGCAATAAAGTATCTAAATTCTTCAAAGATTCCGGATATGAATGTTATTGTATGGGAGTTCCAAAAACCATAGATAATGATTTATGGGCAACAGATCACTGTCCAGGATATGCGTCTGCCGCTAAATATGTCGCAACATCTTTTATGGAATTACGTTGTGATGCAACTGTATATGATACTCCAATGGTTTCAGTTGTCGAAGTGATGGGTAGAAATGCCGGTTGGTTGACTGCCGCTTCCGCTCTTGCTTCTTCGAAGGGTTGCGGACCGGATCTAATTTATTTACCTGAAATTCCATTCGATTTGGATAAATTTTATGCCGATGTGGAAAAAGTATATAAGAAAAATAATGGTAAAGTTTTAATTGCCGTTTCCGAAGGTGTAAAAACAAAAGACGGAAAATATGTTCCGGAATTGGTTTCCGATAATATTTCTCAAGATTCATTTGGACATAAACAATTAGGAGGAACCGCTCAAGTATTGGCAGATTTATTAAAAGAAAGATTAAATGTCAAAGTTCGTCCGATTGAATTCTCTTTATTACAAAGATGTGCTCAACATCTTGCTTCTAAGATTGATGTGGAAGAAGCATTCAATGCAGGTAGTGAAGCAGTTAAGGCAGCATGTGCCGGTATCACCGATTATATGATTGGCTTTAAACGCCATATGGATAACGGAAAATATTCTTGTGAGTATATTCGTATTCCTCTTGCTGAAGTAGCGAATGCAGAGAAAAAAGTTCCATTGGAATGGATTACTCCAGACGGAACAGGATTAACACAAGATTATGTAGATTATGCTCTACCATTAATTCAAGGAGATTGTAAAGCACCATTAGAAGATGGTTTACCAAGATTTGCCAAATTGAAAAAAGTGCTTGTAAAGAAACTATAATATGAATATAAAGACTGCCGAGTAAAATCAGCAGTCTTTTTCATCTAGGTATGATTAATTATATTTAAAATTAATGATTATCGATTTAATTCAAAATAAAAATGGCTCAATTTGAGCCGTTTTTTATTATAATAATGGCGCC
>CANQDJ010000017.1 GCA_947592005.1 uncultured Anaeroplasma sp. | reverse complement strand
ACAGCGGAATTTAGCTCTATTTTTTAATTCTTATTTTTTACAACCTTTGTCAGCGGAATTTACTTTTATAATTAACGGATTTATACAAACAAAAAGAAACCAACCAGTCCTACAATAATTCCGATTATACAGCCACCTAGAACTTCATATCCCTTATGACCAAGCATTTCTTTTAATTTACCCTTATCTCCGTAGCCCAACTCTTTTTTCTCTGTTTCGCTAAGTTCATCTACCATATTATTTAATATTTTGGCATGTTTAGACGCTTCCAATCGTACACCCATCGCATCATGAATGATAATAACCGAAAGAATGACCGCTACCGCAAACGACCAATCCAATTTGCCTTCCAAATCCCGCCATTGAAACATTCCCAACGTAATACACATCGTTACACATAAAGCGGTATGAGCACTTGGAAAACCACCTGTAGTAATTAATGTATTCCATAACAACTTTTTCGCCCGTATAGATAAAACGATAAATTTTATAAATTGGCAAATAACCATCGAACTTAAACTGATTATTATAATTTGTGTCGTTCTTAAAGTAATTAAACTTTGTAATTTTTTCCAAGCCTCGTTCATAAGTATTCCTCATTTGCCACATTACGAACTTCGATTACTTCCGGAATATATTCAATCAACAGCGACTCTATTCCGTCTTTTAACGTACTATCCAAAGCCATACAGTCCATACAAGCACCCAACATACGAATATAAACTATTCCATCTTTAAAATCAATAAATTCCAAATCTCCACCTTCAGAATTCAAATAAGGCCGTATTTTATCTAATATTTTCTTAATTTCTTCCACCGTATTTTTTTCTTCCATAAAATTACCTACTTGTTTCTATTCTTATTTTTACGATTTTTAGAACGATTGTGATTATTATTAAACCGATTATTATTTTTATTGGAAGGATCAAAATCTGGGCTTGCCGAAACATAAGTTTGTATCTCTTCCTCTTTCGCTTTTTCAACTTTATTTCCAGAAGTCGGTTGTATCATATCCTGATTAACAAATTCTTTTAATTCCGGACTCAATTCTCCTTTTGGTATAGCATTAATCTTATTCATATCGATTAAAATTTTCGGTTTCTCTTTCGGAGTTGTTTTCAAAACTAACGATTCTTTATCGAAATTTTCTTTTTTCAATGGTTTAATTTTTATTTCTTCCACTTCTGGAGCAACTGCGTTTTTTTCTAATTTTTCAAATTCTTCCTGACTTCTTATCCTCTTTAAAACATAATACGGACAACCGAAAGCACAAGATATTTCCAAATAATCCTCGATAAATCCAAAATGGTTTTTACTCTTCGGATCGGTATCAAAACCCTTCAACCGTAAAATACCGGAAGATATATCTCCAACAATATACGCATATTTATCCATACATTCTTCAATATATTTATCGACAAATTCTCCCTCATTAAAGGCATCACGATAGTTTTTTTGAACTTGAAACATTCCTTTTTTCGTTTTTATAACCATAATAACCACCTATATAATATTATACAACAATTCTTGCCATATTAAAAGTTAGCAAAGATTCTTTTCTTCCAAATATTGATAAAATCCGTTTATCCCTTTTATAATATCTCGATACGCTTCATTAAAATCTCTCGTGTACCATGGATCTCGTATATTTCCGAAAGAACCGGCATATTCCGACAACAAATGAATTTTATGTTCCGTATCTTCCCCAATTATTTGCAGAATATTCCTTATATTGTTTTCGTCCATACCTAAAATAAAATCATATTTCCGATAATCTCTTTTTTCCATAACAACGGCTCTCTTTAACGAACAATCTATTCCTTGTTCTTTCAACAATCTTTTAACCGGAGGATATACGGGATTTCCTACTTCTTCATACGAAGTCGCACAAGAAGATATAAAAAATTCTTTCTCTTTTCCTCTCTTTTTTACATAATCCTTAAATAAATATTCTGCCATCGGACTTCTGCATATATTTCCATGACAAACAAATAACACCTTAACCATATTTCCACCTCCGGTTTATTGTATCACATTTATTGAAAAAAATCTCCCAAATAATATGGTATATCGTTATTCATAACTTCTATCGCCAAAGGAATCTGTGTACTTGTAACGGTAATTTGATTTTGAAAAGGAATCACTACTTGAACATTTACCGATATATCCAAATAAATTTCTATAATTGTCGTGTTTATTCCTTTAGATATAGTATTGGTTTTTAATTCGACATCTTGATTCCCAATGACTTGCATCTGAATGGGAACTTCGAATCCATCTACAAAAAAATACTTTAACCCAATTAAATACCCTGCAGGTATCTTTATTTTTTTTAAATCTTCATGCTCATTGATTGTAGCGATGGCTCGATCGGTATATAAAATCACTCGATTTCGAATTTTATTGATTTTGGAAGAATCGATTGTCGCATAAGAAACTTTTCCGTTCGCATCATATTTTTCAATAAATAAATCAGCGGATTCTAAATCCTTTAATACTTCTTCTTCCATACATTCGGCAATCAATCCTTCTGCGTAATTTCTTACCAAAGATGCCGTATAAATATTTACCGCTTTGGAAAAATATCCCGTCGCCACCCTAGAAATCAAGAAAACAGAAAAAACTCCAAGCCAAAGATATTTATTTTTCAGCCAAGATTTTAAACCCATCCTTTACTTTCATTCCTTCTGCAATATTCAAACTTCTCGCATAATCCGAAAGATCAACAATAGGGGCTTCATATAATTGTTCTAAAGTTTTTACCCCAACTGCCTTAAAACAAATAACTTTTCTTTCTTTCATCTTTTCCGTATTATAGATTCCCACATCTAACGCTCCACACATCGCAAATCCACCATATCCCGATAAAATCAATAACGTCGTATGATCCAATTCAACCTCCAAACTTTCCAAAGTTAAAACATCGTCTTTTAATACTCCTTCTTTTATTCTCATAAATATCACCAAAATAGAATATGATTTTTTTATAAAAAATATGTCGATTATAAAATATATTCAAATTCTATTTTTGATTTCGTTTTTTATATTCTTTTCCGCATTTTATCAAACTATTATGTAATTTGCTAAAAATCAACAAAAAAATTTGGCAAAGTTTCTGCAAAAAAAAGAAGGGATTTTCCCCTTCTCCATAGATTAGGAACTAAGCCTTGCAAAGTACCATATGCTTAAATAATAGAACCCAAACTAAATCAAGCCAACCGAAAATCGGAATAATAAGACCAAAAATAACACCCAAAACATTTCTTAAGTCCATTTTTTCCAATAAGGCAGAAATTCTGACTAGAACTTCGGTTACCCAGTTTACTATGGGAATCAACAATAATAAGATTTGAATCAATCTTGATTGTTTTTGAAACCATTTAGCCATCTATGTATACCTCCTAATGTAAGTTAATTATAACACATAAATGAACAAATTGTTAAAAAAAAACAAAAAAAAGTAAAAAACTGCAAAACTTTAAAACATAAAAAAAGACAAGCCTTATGCTCGTCCTCTTTTAGTTGCTTATTCAGCCAAGAATAAATGACCTGTTACTATCATATAGATTAAATCTAATAAACCTAAGAACCAGCCCCAACCGATGACTAAGAATACAACAAATACAACGATGTGAACTACACTCTTTGTTCTTAAGGCAACAGATAATCTAACTAAGCATTCTACAACCCAACCAACAAGCGGAAGGATTAAAAGAATTACTTTTATTAGTGTGTCTTGTTTATTAAACCAAGTGTCAAAAGTCATAGTATTTCTCCTTTCAAATTTTGCCGGATTTTTAATCCACTATGATTATACTATGTTTTAAATTATTTTTCAATTCCATTTTCAACTAAACATACACTTTCACACGCCAATGCTTCTCCACGACCGATAAACCCCATTTTTTCATACGTCGTCGCTTTAATACTTACTTGTCCGCAATCCACATTTAAAATATCGGCTACGGATTGTTGAATTTCTCTACGAATAGGGGCAATCTTTATATATTCGGAATAAATCGTTACATCTAAATTAACCAAATGAAATCCCTTATCCAATACCATTTGATAACACGATTTTACTATATATTTGGAATCCATATCTTTCGTCTTTTCACTATTATCCGGAAAAAAACTTCCCAAATCCCCCAATGCCAAACTTCCCAACAAACTTTCCGCAATGGCATGTAATACAACGTCCGCATCGGAATGTCCTAATAATCCTTTAGGGTTATCTACTTCAACTCCACCTAAAATCAATTTTCTATTTTCTACCAATTTATGTGTGTCCCATGCATGTCCTATTCTAATCATTTTTTTCTCTCCACAATATATTCAGCCAAAGCATAATCCAGCGGAGTTGTAATCTTAAAATTATATTCTCCACATGGTATTTTACGGATTTTTATATTCTCCGCATATTTTTCTATCAAAGAAATATCATCGGTGGCTTCAAACTTCTCTTTTTTCGCTTGTTTGTACACTCTTAAAAACAATTCTTTCGAAGCACATTGCGGTGTCGCAGCCGCAAGCAATTCTTTTCTCGGCAAAGTTTCCATTTTATCGTTATAAATTCTCTTAATCGTATCTTTTACATCTTGATAAACCAATATAGCTTCATTCATTTTATATTGATTTAAAATCGTTTCAATCGTAACTCGATCAATAAATGGCCTCGCCGCATCATGAATCATAACATATTCTCCATGACATTTCATCAAGCCATTTAATACACTTTCCTGACGAGTCTTCCCTCCGTAAGTATATAATACTTTATCGGGAAGCAAAGGCAAAATCTGTTCTTCTTCGTTTCTATGAATGACACAAACTACTTCTAAATTCAAATCCAAAAACAACCGCAAAGGATACTCAAAAACCCGTTGATTTCCCAATGGTAATAAAACCTTGTTTTGATTCATTTTCATTCTGCTTCCGCAACCCGCCATAAGTAAAACCACACTTACCACAGAATCACCCCACAAATATATGATTTAAACAGATATCATACCTTTCGCATTCAATATCCAAATCACTACAAGAAGCATACCCGATTCCTATACAAACGCCCCGATATCCCTCTAAATATCGATCATAATATCCCTTGCCGTATCCGATTCGTTTCTTATCTTTCGATATCGCTACACAAGGAATGAAAAAACATTGGATTCGATCTCGACAAACAGAATCACCATGCAGTTCTTTGGTATGAAATTTCCCATCGACCAAAGGGCTATCTTTCTTATATAAAACAAAAGACAATTCTTCTGCCGTCTTCGGCAAATAAAATCTTTTATTCGGATAATAATCCATCAATTTCAAAATACTGATTTCATTACGAATAGGATAGTATATTCCAATGTCAGTAAAATTTTCCAACATTTTCGAATCTAAAATCTGTTGAATCACAACACTCGAAGCACGAGAAGAAGATTCTTTTTTTCTTTTTTCCAAAGCGAACGCTCTTGCTGTAATTTTATCCATCTATTTTATATCCTTATAAAACGCAAAATTGGAATTAAATTGCGGATTACTACAAAATCTAAACGCTTCTTTGGCATTATTTAACACACTTTTATGACTTGGATGATCATCACAACGAGATATTCCCATAAATACTTCCGTTTTTACTTCGTCGTTCATATAATTCGCATGACTGTGCAAAATCTTTTCTCCATTAACCAAATTATTTTTCAGCATATCCATTTTTCTATAATCCGTCAAAATGGCAACAAAATCTAATCCCTCTACTCTATATATTTGATTATCTGTAACAAAGTTTTGTTTAAAAAAGTTCACGTATTGAGATAAAATGCTATTGCCGATTGCTCTTCCGAATTTTTGATTGATTTCAGGAACAGACGCAATCCGAAAATAAACTACTTCGTAAATCTTATCAGTTTGTTCTAAAATAGATAATCTCGCATTTAATTCCGGTTGTCCTTGCAATGTATCTAAAATTGTATCTGTTTTGGCAAAATGATAATCGTCCATTGGCACCATAATACCACAAAGTTCGATGGTTTTACCAACAACTATCTTTTTACCTTCTTCTTTGACGTAGATATATCCCCCTGCCGTTTTAAATCGATAGGTTAAACTATATTCTGTCGGCAAACTCTTCATCTTTTCTTCATAAAGCGGTAAATCTTCCGAATGAATCATACTATAAAATTCTTTGATGTCCAAACTATTTCCGGTTAAAGATAATCGTTTAACCAAAATATCGTGACACCAAATATTTCCCTCACTTATATTGTTAAAAAAGATACCTTCCGAAGTTTTTTCCAATAATACGGTAAAACGACTTTTTATTAATTCCAAATCTTTAGTAGCAAATGCCAAATCACTTTCGATTCCCATAAGACTTTCTTCGTCTTTCTTTTCTCCCATTAGAATTCTTCCTTTATATTTATCATCGGAAAAAATCAAACTTTCATAAAAATATAACGCATCTACTTCAGCATTATCATTTTGAATTTCTATTTCAATTTTATTGTTTTTTTGAGAAGGATCGGCTCTTTTATCATATTTTTCATAAAATTTTAATAAATCCTGTTTATTACAATCCGAACCATTAAACCCAATAATTCGGTATTTGGTTTCTAAAACATCAAAGAAATTATGACCGTAAATATCACTTAATTGTAAATTCAAATCCTTTAATAATAAAGAGGACGCATCTTTAATCTTGTCTTTTTTATCCAATACAACATAAAATTTCGTTTCATCCAAAGACTTCGTCAACTCTTTTTGAAACCTTTCGGAAGATAAAGAAAAATCAATCGTCGTAAATAATAATATGCCGATACCGATATCCAATCCCAAAAGAATCCAATTCATAATCGATTCTTTCAACCAAAACTCCCCATTCTTTATATTATTATAAAAAACAAGTAAGAAAACGACGACAAAAGTCAAAAAAAAGGATAAAATTACTTTCACTTTCATAAATCTATGCTTGACAAAACACTGATTTATCAAAATAGCAATTAAAATCACACAAAATATTAAAGGAATTAAAGGGTGTTGAGAAAACATCTTCTATCCCTCCTATTTAAAAATATAATCCCGATAAATATATAAAACCAAAATGGCAACAATAACAACGGAAACAAATAATATAATAAGCGGTTTACACCATTTGTTCGCATTAACAGGGGAAACATTCGCTCTCATTAAAAAAGAGAACGGAGATGTCAAAATTTCAATCAAAACATTTAAAAAGTGCATTGTTTTTCCCTCCTATGATCTTCCTAAGAATAAATTCAAATATTCCAATAATTCGTTTTTGCTATCCATAACTTTCATAAATCCCGCATTGGCAACATGAATGATGCCGGTTTCTTCTGAAACGATAATCGTCAAAGAATCGGTTACTTCCGAAATACCAACTCCCGCTCTATGTCGAGAACCTATCGTTTTATCCAAAGAATCGTCTTGAGTTAAAACATAATACGCACCAGCACACACAATTTTATTTCCTCTGATTATAACACCGCCATCATGAAGCGGAGAATTTTTGATAAATATTTGTTCCAATAGTTCAGTCGAAATATCCGAATTTAATTGAATGGCACGTTCTGCATATTGATCCAAAGAATTATGTTGTTCAATGGTTATAAGGGCTCCAACTTTTTCAGATGACATATGGAATACCGCATCAACAATAGCCTCTTTGGTTGCCTGTGTAGAAGAAACAATCATATCATTACGATTATCGATTTTTTTATGATACTCCATTAATTTTCTCAATTCAGGAGCCAATATAATCGCACATATCACAATGTAAGAAGCCATAAATGGTGTATATAAAATCTTAGAAATTGTCAAGTTCAATATATCCGCCACAAAATAAAAAAACAACGCTATAAGTCCGATTATTAGTAAATTTAATGCCTTTCTAAATCGAAAAGCGAAAAAAACAACAAACGAAACAAGTATCAAAGCCAAATACGAATCTAATAAAATTCTAGCTACAATATTGTCATTAAAAAAATCGATAATATTATCCATATCTCATCACCTACTATTTAATTATACACTATAAACTTTTAAAAATAAATAATTCGGCCATTGACACTATAATTTCGCACTGACCTTTCAATATATTCCAGTTCTTGCAATTTTACTGACAGATAAAATTTCATTCAAACCATCTCAAAAATGTTCATTATAATTATAGCCAATAATAGCAAAATAAGCAAGCGATTTTAAATGAAAAATTGCCGATAACGGCAATTCGAAAAGGTCTTCTTGATGCTTTTATAAAAGCAAATATAAAAATAATATTATTAAAAAATAACCTAGCCAAAATATTCAGCTAGGTCTTCAAATATAAGAAAGGTTTGAAAGTATTAAAAATGGTGCCTCAGGGCGGAATCGAACCGCCGACACAAGGATTTTCAGTCCATTTTGATAAAACGGCTTTATAAACGCTTAATTATTTACTTTAACAAAAGAAATTATTTGCCAAATTCTTTTGCAATGAAATTGTATCAAAGTAACTGTTAGTAAAATAATCACTCTCTATTATTTTTTTAAATTTTTTTTAAATTCTTCTTCATCGTTTAGTAATACATATTTTTTTAAATAATGATCGTATTTTATCTCAAAAGGTATCTGATATCCAATTATTACTTTGGATTCAGAGAAGAAAGCATTTATTTCTTTTATGTAATTATACAAAAGATATCTAGAATCAATATTCAATGCTTCCTTAAGAAAAGCCGAACTCCCATCACCTATATTATTTGACAGCATATAAAATATAGATAGACATGCTATAGTTTTGGAAAAATCCTTTTTTTTACCCATTTTTATCCCCCCTCTAAAGAGATGTAACTATTTTACTAACATGTCTTAATTATACTATCAAAAGTCATAATAATTAAGTCTTTTCTGTTCTGTTTTTAATTTTTTTATTTCAGTTTCATATTGTTGCCTAATTTTTAAACTTAAATTAGGATCACATAGTTTCTTTTCATTTCTTTTAATCAATCGGTTTATTTCCATACTTCTAGCCTTTTTATATGCAAGTAACGCATTTTTATAATTTCGATTATTTGGCATCACATAAAGTTCTTTTTTAGTACTAACTAATCCAGGAACAATTATATTCTGATCCGTATCAAATTTAATTACTATTGTTCCGTAAGGAAGAATTTTATTTTCATATCCATTTTTGAAATTTTTATTATATTTTCCATGAATATGTTTCCCATCAATTTTTATTCCATTCGCATTAAAAGTTATTGTTGACATTCCTTTTACTCTCCTTTTTTTTATAATTAATAGTATATTTTTTTTAAAAATGTAATACAATATATTGACTTTAATTTTAAATTATACTAGAATTAAGGCACATAGGCACGGTATATGGACAGTGGTGCCCCATATATCCGCCTGAGGTTTTACCTCTTAAGATGAGAGTATTGTGATAAACAATGCTCAGGCTATGAAAATACTAGCCCAGCACTAAGACTATCAAGAACTTTTGATAGTCTTTTTATATTTCCTGGCCTTATTAATATTAGAAATCCTAGAATTAACCGCCGTATAGATTCTATCCATATCTTTAGAATCTACTTTAATATTGGTTATTTTAATATCTTTTATTTTAAGATTTCTCATGTTGGAATAATAATAGTCTAAATAATCCAAGTCCAAATCTATAACAGAATTCTTATATTTAGAACTTGTTGATAATACGTTTTTTATTACTAAGTATTTACTCTTCCCTACTTGATGTGGTTTTGGCGAAGTCAATTTCAAATATAAAACATTTTCTTTTATACAATCTACAACTAAAATCATTCTAGTTTCTTTTAGTTTCTCGTTAGGTAATTGGGCTTGATGTTTTTTAGGAATAACATGTTTAGCATTTGTGGTTCCAATATAAAAAGTATGTTCTCCTTTTACGTTAAAAACACTTGTTCCTTCCTTATATTCTTTATCTCGTTTTTCCTCTATCTTTTGATCTATCTCTTTTAAAGTTGGTGCTATAAATTTTTTTTCTTTTTCAGACATATTTTTCTCCTTAGAATTTTTATTTTTTTATTAAAACGGAGAGAAAGTATGCTGTTGAATACTTTTCTCTCCATTAGTTCCAAGATTAATAGTTAATCTTCTTTAAACACTGTCATAAAATTGAATTTTTTGAATAATGAAAGTGTCCATTCAAAAATGTATTTATATACGATATGTGTTGCATAATCAATCCATTTTAACAAATAACTAATAATCAAAATAACTCCTTCTATAATATTCAATATTAAAGCAAGTATCATTAAGAAACACTTTCCTATATATTCTAAAACTTTCATTTTTTATTCGCTCCTCCTAAATATTTTTGAAAATAAAGTAAATGGTAATTTAATAATCCAAATTATAATTTTAATTAATAATACTATGATTTTTGGCAAATACATAAAAAACAATACTATTAATGCGATTGCAATTATTGGAGATAATATCACTAATATCAATGATAAAGGTAAATTTTTTACAAACCAATTCTTAAATTTTTGCCACCAATTTTCTTTGGCAGCAGGGGTTACTTGCTTATCAACATCATGTTCTTCCGCAACAATTTGACTTTTATAAAAAATTCCTTCGATCATATAATCAAGTTCTAGTAGATTGATATTTTCAAATTGGGAATATTCGACATATGTAGTATTATATGAATAAGAATATGTTTTAGTATTTGCACCAAGCAATACCGAGCAGTCAAAATCAAAATCATTTTTGTAGTCTTTCATTTCAACATATCCAAATTGTCCCAATTCAACACGATTCCCTAAAGTAAATGTTTCAAAAGATAGTTCTGTTGAATATTTTGAAGCCTTAAATTGATGTGTTTTAGGAATATATACACCTAAATCATCATCTGAATACTCTCCATCTGAATTTGGTTTTGGACGGATTTCTTCCCTCCTAAGTTCGCTTGGTTCTTTAAAAGAACCGGCGATTTTATTATAATATGCTATATCATACCAAAAAACGGCTTTCAATATTTCGTCTGGATAGATGTTATCTGGAAAATTAAAATTATAGAATGTTAAACTAATATCTGTAGACTTGTAAGGGCTGCTTAATATCTCTGCTAATTGTACAAATCCGGAAGACGAAGGCGGTATTACAATATCTATTACCTCAATATCTTCAATTACAAGTGTAGAATTGAAATTAATTTCCGTAATAAATTCGTCTTGTGCCAAATTATGTGAATTTTTAGATAAGAAAGTAGATTCATTTTCATATTCTATTATTTTTCTGGAATTATCATTTAGATAAGAAGTTTTAATGTTTCTAATTTTAATAGTAGAATCCTTTTTATATTCATAAGAAAATGCTTTATATTTATATAAACCTCTACTGTCCAATTCAAAATGTTTAGGAACATTATAAACTGATTCAATATCATTAATTGAATATTTGATTTCATTAATTGATATCCCATTATAATGATTTAAAGGACAATATATATATAAATATGTTTGAATTGTATTTTCATCTACATATGATTCAGCCATGCCAATTACATATGTTTTCTCTAAATTCCTATATTTTTCTTTTAATGAATAATTATCAATTTCCATACCTAAAATTTCAAAATCTTCTTCCAAAGTTGTATCATCGGTAATTAAGTTCTTATAAGTAACCTCTTCGGAAAACGATTTGGGGGGAGCAAAGGAAAAAATTGAAATTAAAAATAATAAAATTATTATCTTTTTCATTCTTCTACCTCCATCTCCTGTATGGAGGTTAGGAAATAATCCTAACCTCGCTTTTTTCCTTTAAATCTAATTACATTGGCAACAGTTGCTATAACTACAACTCCGCCAAAGATAACCACAACCCACATCAACCAATTCCACTTTTTAATATGTTTCCAATTATCTCCTTTAGAAAAATCATTAAATAGTTTGCTCCAATATTTTTTCGTAAATAAATCTTTAAAATGGAACGTTTCTTTAACCTCTGTTTCTTGAACTACAATCTTATTATTTAATGTTCTTCCATCGTTTAATGTAATCTTTAAATCATATGTTCCTACCTTAGAATAGTTGTTTGAATCATAATACTCAGATTCAATCTTTTCAATTTTAATATTGTCAATGATTTCTTTGTTCGCTGTAAAAATAGATTCAATCATTGTTTCGGTTAAATATTCTGTTTTAGGAACATAGATAAAATAATCCGTATCAAATTTAATTATCGGCGTATCTGCATCAACGATTTCTATATTAAAATCTTGACTGGCATTATTATTACTTGAATCGTGGGCAAAAACTCCGATTCTATATTCTCCAACTGAATTTTTTGTAAAAATATTATTATAGTCCGTTATTTTAAATTCGATTCTTCCATCATAACCATCATAGACAGTAATTTTCTGTTTTAAATAATCAGATAATTCATTTATGATTGGACTATTATTTTTAATTTTTGATAAAGAAGATGGGATTGTTATTATTGGAACAATATCGTCATATACTTCCACTTTTACATCTTTACTTTGAACGTTATTAGATGGATCTTTTACGCTGGCTGTAATTTGATAAGTTCCTAGTTTGCTATAATTTTCATTGTAGTTAGACATACTAATAGTAAATTCCAAATCTTCTTTTTGATAGTAATTATCAGAATAATTAAACAATTCTCGAAGACCTTCTTCTGTCAATTTTTCATTATAACGAGTTCTAATCGTTTCGTTTCCGATTAATTGAATAGTAGGTGCTTTTCTATCAACTACTCTAACAATTACTTTTTCTTCTGTACGATTTCCTGCCATATCTTCAACATACGCAGTAAAACTGTAATTGCCAATCTTGATTTTTCCGTCTTGATCCAAGATATAATTATTATTTTTAATTTGAATCTTAGAGGAAATATTTCCTTCTGTTGCATCGGTTGCAGTTATTTTAGATTTTATTTCGTCCAAACTTGGTGGATTGTCTACATCTACTTCAAATGATGGATAATTTAGAATCGGACTATCTTCTGCGGAATAGACTCCTGTACATGAAATTCCATCGATGACATAATCCACAAAATCCGGAATATTAGAAGATTCATAAGAATCTAACCTGGCATGATAATCGTCAGTCTCATAAAAAACTGAACATTCCAAATCATTTAGATTTATTTCATGATCAAATTGAATTTCACATTCTGTTATTTCTTTATAATTGAAATATTCTGAGTTTTCATAATCCGTTTGAATGCGGCCATACTCGTAATCGTCATTTCCTGCAGCAATCATTATTAATGCGTTTTCTAATTCATGTGTGCTTTTTGGAAAACAGAATCCTTCTTTAGTTTTAAAAAATACATAAGATATACCTTCTATGTTAAAGTGTCCACCACCTTGATCAGCGGTACAAAAATAACAAACAGTGTAAATATATGCTTTTTCGCTGGAAGAATAAACCGGAATAAAAACGGTAAATGATTCTTCCTGATCAAATTGAAACTCTCGACAAAATACTTCCTCAAGATCCTCAATAATAGCGTTAGGATAATAAATTCCATCACTATAATCAAATAGATTTTTATCTAATTTCAATCCTGTAAATCCCATATGGTGCGAAATCGCACTTGAAAGTGGATATGAGTAGTTTGATGATTTACTTGCTAAAGTGGTTCTTTGTGTAAGTTCCGGTTCTTCTATTTTTTCTTTCTTATTGCAAGAAACCAGTAATAATAGTACCGGGATAATTGCTAAAATTGTTAAAATACTAAAATTAATTCTTCTTTTTTTCATTTTCTTTCTCCTTCAATAATTGTTTTTTATTTTCTATTACGTTATAATCTTTTTAGAGGTGATTTATATGGCAGTCAATAAATATGGCATTGATTGGGAAAATAATATTTGGTGGAATAAAGAATATCCTTTTATTCCGGAGGCAACTACCGATACCGGCTTAACCATTCATGAAGGCGACATCGTCGATTTCGAATGGGAAAGTTGTCGGAAGATAAAATATATGTTAGCGGCCCGAGTCTATAAAATCTATGATAAAGATCATATGTGGGTACGATACTATGATCCAGATGATAAAAGTATGGTTACTTTAAAGTGGAAAACAACTAGATTTGTAGCCCACGATCCTAAAAACAAACCTCCAAAAGATGAAATATTTGAATTTGTCAATCAAGATTTCGCCAATCATTTTGAGTGGTTTTTATCCAGTGTATATGGCGATTTATATCCTGAGGAATTAAGTCTTCCCGATGATTGGCATTTTGATGACGATAAATATGAAGCGAAACGACTTGAAGAAGTCGAACGTGTCAAAAAAATGTATCAAAAATAAATATTGATTCTTTCTTGAAACAGATATTTCCGTTTTTCACTATTGACGTATTTATCTGTTTTTTCATATTTCGGCCTTCTTATCAACTTTAATTCATACGCTTTAAAGGTAGCATAATAATTGTATCCTTTATGAAATGTACATTGCTGTTCAATTTTATTTCGAAAGATATCTTTGATAGCGAAATTAAGCGTTGTATTTTCATAATTGCCTTTTACCTCATATATCTTTTTCCTACCACAATAAACCCGTATTTCTAATTGAAATTTTTCTTTAATTTTGGCATATTTTAGATTGTTGTCTTGAAACTCAAATCTTAATTTGCTTGATATTATAGATTTACCGTATTGATACTTATCCATGTGCTTTTCTCCTTCTACTTAAAGTTATCTATTGCTATTTTCTGTGAAGCGATTAAATTTTTTCCATAAACTTTAATCCAATGTTTAATTTCCTCTTGAATCTTTTTGGTGTTGGAAACTCTTTTAAATTTTAAAGAAATTTGATTCTTCTTCATAACATATTTTGCTAGATCATCTGCTTCCTTTTTGTTTCTCGCAAAGATCTTAAATTCTCTAAAATCTTTATCAAAATAAGTTTCATAAAAATATGCCTTATAAGGACTCTCTGTTGGCCGGTTCTTTACCGGTGCTTTTCCTTTTGGCCTTATCAATATAATCGGTTCTTTTCTCTCCTTTCTTGGGGCCGGCTTCTTAGATGTTTTTCTTGCCGGCTTTCTTTGATTTTGTTTTTTCGTTGTTGTTTTCATTTTTTCCTTTCCTTTCTTTTTTAAAAAAAATGCACACTGAAAAAAGCACTTTTAGCCTTTTCAGTGTGCATACACAATTTTTTCCCCTATTTTCGTTATACACTTTTTAAAAAATTTGTCAAACGACAGAACAGACATTTTTTTTAAAAAATTTTTCATTTTCATTCATTTTCATTGTTTTTTAACTTATATCGAGTCAATAATGCCTCTTCTTTTGATATTCCAAACATCGCATTCGCTACTCCATAATCCATCGTTTTTATGTTCTCTTTTTTCATAATTAAATCGGATTCCCAGTTCGGAGCCTCCATCATATTTAATTCGGAATTATCAGATCTATAATTCTTTCCAGACTTCATATAGTGGGTGTCGTATCTCCAACAATCGGATTTTTTAAAATAAAATCGTACACAATAACTTTTTCTTCTACCACCCTTTTTATTTTTAAACTCTTGTAATTTTTTCCCAACTTCCACTACATCTAATTCTCCGTCGATTGGATATTTCGATATCGTTATATCTTTTACAATATATCCATTCACATACTCATTATATTTAATCTGTTCTGTCAGTTCTTTTTTCTTTTTTAAAAGAATCTCGGCTTTTATTGATGGAAATTCTTCTAACAACCGCTCATAATAATTTTGTTTATCTTTAAATTTAGAATTGGAAGATACATAATATAATTTTTTCATGTATTCGATTCTTTCCAAATACTTATCTCCTTTTCCGTTTAGAACTGCCAACTTCATAAATTCCTTTTCTAACTTCTTCTCTACCTTCTTTAATCGGTATGTTATAAACAAATTCTCTCTTTTTCCACAATTTACTTCTTCTCTATAATCTACTCTAAAATGAGAGTGATCCAATTCTTTTAAAACTTTAAACATTCTTTCCGCATCTTGATCCACTGCGTAATACGCAAAGTGTGGCATAAAATGCCGATTAAAAGCCTTAAAATCTCTAACGCCATATTCCAATAAAATTCTTTTACCGGCATTATCTAAATTGATATACCAACTTCCACATTCCGTTTCCAAAAAAATATTAAAGTCTTTAAATGGATATAATATTTTTTCTTCATATAAGTTTTTACTGCCGGTTGTTGGATCTGTTATCGTTTCATCTTTCTGATGTTTCGTTATTAAATAATCCAAAGAAAATATTTTGGCTGTTAAATTATCTTCAAAAGATTCCACAAACGGTTGATTCGTCCATAGTATATTTTTTTCTACATTAATTCGGATATATAACATTAAATAATCGTATGCCATGTCTAAAAAATGTTTTTTGGATATATCACTTGTTCGATAAATATATTCTGAATAATAAGACAGTTTATTTTCTTTTAAATTTTTACTATCTTGAATAAATGTATTTAAGTCAATCTTTTTCCTGTAATATGGTTTTAAAAAACCATTATTTGCCAAAAAGAAAGAAAAAAAATGTTTCTTTGTTTCTTTTTCGCTAGAAGAAAAAAAGGATTCCGGATACATATCGGCTATTTTTTCAATCAAATCATAATCAAAAATGTACGCTACATTTTTAATCTCTTCCATTAAATCATCAATATCTTCTTTAAATTTTTCGGATAATATAGAAGAGAATGCCGCCGCCAATTCGTCTTTCCCGGCTCCGGTTTCTCCATAAATCTTTCCGATTCTATCAACATAATTTTTAATAAACGTTCGAGTTTGTTGTTCTTTTCTAGCATAAATATCGTCTTCCAAATAATATTTATGAAACAAAATTAAAAGAAAATACACAACAATTAAACTAACATCTACAATCCCCACATTCAATAAGTATTTATAATAAAAATGATGTTTTATATTATTTATGATCATCAATACTATAAAAGTAATCCCAATACTACCTACTATAGATATAAATAATATCTTTTTTAATTTATTCAGTTTATTTTCCAACATCTCATACAAATTAACTAAAACTATCTTAACTATTTTAAATGGATATACAATAAATAAATTCAAAATGAATTTAAGAATTGGATATAATATCTTCCTCCAAATAGTCTTTATAAAATGCTTGAACCGCACAGATATATACGATTCTTCACTTAAAAACATAGAATCAATTATTAAATTTCGCATTTTCTCTTATTTCCTTGGCAAAAAGTTTTATTTTGGCTTTGATAAGTGGATCCAACCACATCGAACGAATGGTATGATACTTTCCTTCGTAGTATGGAGCATATACTTCTTGAAAAAGTAATCCTGATTTCCTCAAATCGGAAAAATAGCGTTCGATCGTCTTCTCATTTACCATATATAATTGGGCAAAATAACTGTTTTTTTCTCTTACCTTATCGTTTACTATAAAAAGAACGATAAATTCTTTCAAAAAATTCTGCCGTGTAACACTTAAATTTTGAAATTCTTCAATTTTTTCTAATGCTTGAACATAAATACTTTGTTTTTTTTCCTGTTCTTCCATTGCTTGTTATCCTCCGTAAAAATAAAAAATGGAATCTATCAAGTATACATACTAATGTGTATGTATATTGACAAATTCCATACTCTTATACTATCACATATTCATCAAATATACAAGAATTGACAACGGTTTTTCTTAAAATGGAGTAAGCCAATCGTTCCTATAAAAGAATATATCCCTATCCAAACAATACTTTTCTTCTGTTAATGAACTTACTTTTTTAAAAAACAGTTTATCAAAAAGGGATAGGGGGCTCCTTTAGGAGAAAAGAAAAAAATTAAATACATTACAAATATTAAAATAAAAACGTGCGAAGCACATCCGCTTGATGTCCCCACTAAAAATGGTGGGGACAAAAACCCCATTTTTTTTAATACACAAAAATTACCCACTGCCGCCCATTCTTTATAATAATCTTTATTTAACCTTTATAATTTATTTGTAAACAAATAAATATATATCCGTCGTTTTCATAATATTATCTTCGCTTTTTAAAAAAATAGGGTTGATTTATAAAAAGTACTCTACTTTTTTATACAACAAAAATAAAAAAAAGACCTTTTTAAGGCCTTAGACAACACGAAAAGGGAAACAGCGTTTCCCATTTTTTTTCAGTTTTGGACTTGCAAGATTACTACTTTAATATTCATTATAATGCCTCGAAAAAGTCTTTTACGACTTTAGGAATACCTTCTGATTCTGGACTTCCACGGAGTTTAGACTCGATAGCATCGAGCCATATCTCGCTATTCTGTTCTTTCACTGTATTTCTTGCAAAGTCCGGTATAATTTCTTTTATCGATGTATTATAATATTTATTACTATATAAAACGATCCAACTATAGAACATCTGTTTCGGATTCTTATATTTCTCATATACACTTTCTCTCATTTGACGTTTAAAGTCAGGCATAATCCGTTTTGTATATGATATTGGTCTTTTATACACTAGTTTTTTAAGACGTGATTTAGCAGGTAATTTTTTTAGTATATGTGAATCCTTTGTATAAACAGAAAGATATTTATTTAATTTAGTATAGTTTAATCTTAAAATCCGATATATATACTTATTCGGATTGTAATTTAAACTTGTCCATTCAGCTTTAGAAAGAATATTTTCCGTAGATGGAGTATATTCCACTTGGTCGCCGTTTAAATGCGGATATAAGCACTGAATCAAGCCTACACCGTCTTTCTTCTTCTTTCCAGAAGAATAACGATCACTCGATTCAGATGTCTTTAAAATTCGAATCGCTTCTTCTATTCCTGCTTCAGTACAAAAACAATTACATTTTAATAAATCTCGATGAATTTTTCGATTACTGATAAAGCACTTCGAAGTTGGGTGTTTAATATGCCAGTCCAAAAGATAGAATAGAACCTTCTGCCAAAGTTCGATTCCAGGAGTGGAAAACCACTTTTCTAATTTAACGAAATGTAAATCATATGTATGTTGTTTTTTATCATTCTTTCTCATGGTTCTCCACCCCTTTCTTGTAAAAATATTACTACTCTACTACTTCTTCTGGATAAAACTCTTTAACTAATTTTATAAGTGCGGCTTTCTTTTTCCTTAAATTCTCTAAAACCTCGAAATTATGTGAATATTGAATAATGGTTGAATAAACCATATTATCTTCTTTTAAAAAACTATACTTTGAAAGAAGATCCAAGCGTGTAATATCTTTATTCACATATTTAAACAAATCGTATGTCGCCTTGGAAGCACCCTTAATATCATTTTTTTTGGAAAAGTAATTCCTTATATAGGATTCTAAAAAAATTTTAGTAGAGTCCTGATAAGAAAAATACTGATCGATTACATTATCCAAGCGTGCTATTTGACGCTTATAAAAACTAATACTATGTCTTTTTTTCATTTTAAGTTCATTCCTTTCACTTCGTTCAAGGCACACATAGCCAGGAAAACTTGTAATAAATTTATTTTTTTGTTTTCAGGTTAGTCTTCCTTTAATTCATCTGGTATTAATACTCCCTTAACGGATTATTCGTCTTGATACAAATTTCCAATTACTTTTTGGCTAAGTTGGTATAAATTTCCAGTTACTTCTTGCAAAGATTGATATAAACTACCACCAACTTTTTGGCTATTTTGGCTTAAATCTCCAGTTACTTTTTGGCTACGTTGATCTAAATTACCACCAACTCTTTGAAAATCTTGTTGTAAATCTCCAGTTACTTCTTGGCTGCCTTGATCTAAATTACCACCAACTCTTTGAAACCCTTGTTGTAAATTTCTAGTTACTTCTTGGTTGCCTTGATCTAAATTACCACCAACTCTTTGAAACCCTTGTTGTAAATCTCCAGTTACTTTTTGGCTACGTTGATATAAATTTTTCTTAACTTTCATACCAGAGATATCAACATTACCATCAAAATCTGAAAAATCGAGTCCAAACAAATCAATATTGCCGTCTTCACTAACACAGTTCTCAAGTATCCACTTCTTTTTCTCTTCTCTACTTAAATTCATTATTACTCAACCTCTTTTCTATGTTTCTTCAAAATAAATTTATTTTTTTTGTTTTCAGGTTAGTCTTCCTTTCTATTCTTAGGTTTTTAGAAGTGCCAAATATTGTATAAAAAGGAGATTATAGTTTGTTTTGTTTTGGCACTTTTAAAAACTTAAGAATTTCTTTTAATTGAATTTATTATATGCCTTCTTTATTTCTCTATAAGAATTTTTTTTGAGGCGGAAACGAGAATGTCAGGGGGGCTAAAAGTTCTCGTTTCCACTTCAAAAAAAACTTTTATTTTTTAGTTTTTTTTGGTTTAGGTTCTTCCACCTTTTCTTCAACTGTTTCCTCTGTTGGCTTTTCCTTTCCAAGAAGTTTATATATCTCCTTTTTTAATCCGTCCATCTTAGAATCTAGTAATTCTCCGATAATCTGTTTATCGTATGTAGATATTTCTGTTAACTCTTCGTCTAATTCAGACTGTTCCACTTTGTTGGCAATTTTCTTATTCTTTTTAATCGCTGTTTTAATGCATCTACGCATCGTTTTAGTAGATACATCAATTTCTTCTTCGGCTGATTCTAATGCCGTTCTCGTCAATGAATCAAGAACAAATATAAAGACAATCACGCTCGTTCGGAAAGATAAATTTTTATATCTGGGACAAGATATAGAAAGTTCCAACAACATCGATCTTAAATCCTTTTTATTTATTAGTGCTTCTCCAGATTCGGTAAAATTAATTCTACATTTCATTTTTTTTCTCCTTTTTTATATAACGAAGGAATCAAGTCGCTACCTCTTGATTCCTTCGGCATATAAGCCTTTTTTCAAAAAAATTCCTAAGTTAGGCTACCTTAGGAATTAATAATTATAATATTACGGTAGCGAGAAAGATTAAAATTTTCGATATTCTCCCTATTCTTCTATGGAATTTGTCAGATTTGTAAAGAATAGGGAGAATGTCTATAACCCATTAAGTATCCTAGAAAACAAGTTCTTTTCTTCTTCCTTAATGTTCTAATCCATGATATAATTTAGGTGTGAATTCAAATTATATAGGATTTTTTTGCATTTGTGGAAATGCTATTTTTTTGTTGGCTTTTTGTAAATCATATTGAACTACAAAACTATTGTAATTCAAATTGAATTATAAGTCAATAACTATTTTTAAAAGGGAGGTGTTAAATTGAATTTTGGTGAGAATTTAAAAAAATTCCGGGAGGCAAACCAATTAACACAGGCTCAAATATCCAAGTTACTAGGAATGACAAGACAAGCATATGCAAAATATGAACAAGGAAAGAGAGAACCTAATTTTTCAACCTTAAAACAAATTGTCAATATATTAAATTGTTCGTACGATGATTTGTTAAAATAATTCAATAAGAATTTGAATTCACAAATATAAAACTTAATAGAGAGTGTAAAATATACTAACATGTTTATATTTTAGATACTATCGATTTTATAGAATGATTAACACTCAAATTTTAGAAAGGATCTAATAATAACATGAATAATATTTTAAATACTCAAATTAATATACAAGACATTCTATCCCTATTTGTAAATAAAGAAATAAAGGATATTTCTTTACATGAGGCTTATTCTCTTTTTCTTAACGATAAAAGAATTCGTAATCGTCCTGGAACAGTAACGTTCTATGTGAACCATTTATCTTCTGTGATCAAGTATTTAGAATGTAAAGGTATTTATAATGTATCTCAAATTACTAAACAAACACTTAATGATTTGGTATGTTACTATAAAGGCAGAAAGAATAAAGCAGTCACAATTAATAAAAGGATTAAGGCCTTGAAATCACTTATCCTTTACCTAGAAGAGAATGAAATTATTTCTCCTAAAGATTTAAAGTTTAAATATTTGAAGGAAGAAACTGCGAAAATAGAAACGGTTGACATAGAAGATATGAAAAAGATATTGGTATATATTCAAAGTCTTTCTCTATCTTCACAAACAATGATTCTACTTCTCTTTTCTACAGGTATAAGAAATTCTGAATTAATTCGAATTGAATCAGAGAATGTTGATTTCCAAAACTATACTATCTATTTAAAGCATACTAAGAATGGAGAGCCACGATATGTTCCAATCGTCGAACAAGTTGTTGATGTGTTAAAAAATCTTATCACTCAAAATAATGGTTCTAAGTGGCTTTTTCCAAAAAAAGATTGTATCACCTCTCATGTGTCTGTAGAAGCCTCTCGTTCCCTTTTAGCAAGAACAAAAAAAGCGCTCAACATTGAAGTATTAAGCGCTCATAAACTACGTCATTTATTTGCTACCACTTTACTACGTCAGGGAACTGACATTAAAAGTGTTGCCAAATTGTTAGGCCATAAATCCATTCGAATCACTGAAAGATATCTTGATTTGACCGATACAGAGATTTTACAAAAAGGTAGAATGAATAATCCTATGAATCTTACTAATTTTGGTAAGTAAAACGACACAAGGACTTTTTCTAGTCCTTGAGTCGGTATCCGACACATTTTTGGTCCTTTTTTTCCCTTTTCTTATAAAAAAACCAGCCTAGTTATCCATCAAGAATAAACGTATAACTAAGCCAATTATATAAGAAAGGTTTGAAAGTATTAAAAATGGTGCCTCAGGGCGGAATCGAACCGCCGACACAAGGATTTTCAGTCCTTTGCTCTACCGACTGAGCTACCGAGGCAAAATGGCGGTCCGGACGGGACTTGAACCCGCGATCTCCAGTGTGACAGACTAGCATGTTAACCACTACACCACCGGACCACTTGGTTGCGGGAGAAGGATTTGAACCTACGACCTTCGGGTTATGAGCCCGACGAGCTACCTGACTGCTCCATCCCGCGATATATAATCTTTTAATGGGCTGCGGAAATTATTATAACAAATAGACGGGAATAAATCAAGGACTTTTTCATTTTTATTATGACTTTCAAAAGAAAAAGTATTATCTTTCCGTTTATTTTATAAAACAAGGACAAAACATATCTATTAAATTAATTTAAAAAATTTTATGGTAGTGCATAAAATAAAGTTCTTATAGAGTGTTAATTTTTTAATATGGCAAAAGAGTACCATTTTGATACAATGCACGCAGTTGCATGCAAGTGAACGCAAATGCAAGTAGGATATAAACAAACAAAAACCACCAAAGTCATATTAGATGTGGTGGTTTATTAAATTGATATTTATACTTTTATTTTGTTTCCGTTTTTAAAGTGGAATTTTATTTATCCTTCCATACAATAAAATCAATCGTCTCTTTTTTTAATATCTTGCCATTTTGTGTTTAAAAGTATTTCTGCATCATTTCCCACAAAAACGGTTTTTGCTTCTTCACTGCCACAAAGTTGCCAAAGCATCCAAGCTGTCATATAGCCGTCTGTTAAGGTAAGCATATCTTCATGTTCTGCATCTTTTATTCTTGCACGAATTTTAAATACATCGTTACTCATTGCTTCATAGTTTTCTTTTAATGAAAATAAAGGTGCTACGCCAGAAAAATCATTTTCTCCATATTTTCCAGAATCATCGGATTTTCCTGTGCCTGCTGTCATAAAATATGGGATTTTGATTTTAGAAGCATCATATTCCCAACCCATATTTTTTGCAAGTTTAGCATAAGCTGCACTGCCAGTAAATATTGTTTTATATCGGTTACTATTTTCAAATTCTGTTACAGCTCTAATCGCACCTGCTCCTCCTTGTGAAAAGCCTATAATACCAATATTTGTTTGACTGATCTTCTTATAAAAAATACTATCTTGTTTGTCATTAAGACACAATACATAGTCAAGTGTAAGTGAGGTAGATTCACCAGAACCTGCTTGTCTATCCTCATTTCCTGCAACGATAAATCCCCAAGAAGCAAGTCGTTTGAAATATGGCTCATAATTAAGTGCTGCAACATTACTTGCGTTAGTTATAACAATAAGTGGATATTCTTTTTGTTTACTTTCTAATTCTTTTGGATACCAAACACGGAATTTGTCAATTTTTTTATTATCTGCATCGAAATCTACATTTGTTACCTCATAATCTCCTAATCCAGAAAATTTTTGTTCCAATAAAGAATCCGATTTAAAACTCGTATAATAATCATCAGTTAAATGTGATTTTTTAGCATCAATACTACTTTTTATTGATAAGGCAACAATCAATATAATAATCAAAACTACGATAATGATAATAGCACTTAAAATGCCTTTTAAAAGTTTCTTCATAAGTTTATTTTTCCCTTTCATTTATGAAAGACATCATTCTATCAAATGCATCTTTTGCTATAGGATCAACTCTTTCAGAAGCCACAAAACAATGTTGCTTTGTTTCTCCACGTTCTGCATACGGATCTATTAAAATATGTTCACAACCGAGTTTATTGAGTTCTTCGTGCATTACATTCATATCATGTCTATATTCACTACCAAGAAGTACGGCATCTGGATAATTTGTAGTAAGACTTTTTATATTGTTATACTTTTTTATTTCATTTTTATTTAAGTAAATGCTACCTTTCACATAATTACCGACAAGAATTTTTGTAGCAAAAGAAAATGCTTCATAATCAAGTGGTGCATCATCAAGAATGACTGCTTTAATTTGTTGAGGTGTAAATGATGGCTCAATTCCAAGTAAGTCAGCATATTCGGAATTCGTTATGATACTGCCCAACTGACTAGTTATGATTGCACCAGCTGATGAGCCCATAATCACAACATTATCAATATTCAAATGATATTCTTCAGCATGCTCTTGTATATAAGCAAAAGCTCTGTTTGCTTGGATAAGTGGAACAGGAAAATGAGAATTAGGAACTAGTGCATAAGCTACATTGACAATATTGTAGCCATCGGCACAAATATCATCTAGTAAGGCTGTTGCTTCAGTTTCGGCTAAAGGATCTCCCATGTTCTTACTTCCAGCAAAAAATCCACCACCATGAAAATAAAATAGTGTGGGACGATCAATTTCTACATTTTCATTTGGATAAGTAATATCTAAATAGCTATTTGGGTATTCGGTGTCGTATTTTATCTCGCTAATTAGATATTGTCCGTTATCTTTTTTGCCGTTTATTGGTTCATAAAAAGGGTCATATGAATTGATGGGATTATCACCATAGGTTGCCTTTTGAATAAATCCGACAATAATTTGTGTATTACAGGTAACCACAAAATAGAGCGTTAAACATAAAACAAGCAAACAGCCGAAAATTGATCCAACAATAATAAGCCCTTTGTGTTTTAATTTCTTTTTTGGCTTATCAGTTTTAGTTTGCATAGTAGCTTGTTCTTCCATTTTATATACCTCCAAAATTTATATTTAAAAATTTGTATTGCTTAATTTTTTTATTAGTTTTTGTTGCACTTAGAACTATAATTAACTAAATATCAAACACATTTTTCTTTCATTTGACAAAACCTTTAAGATATGATAAAATCATAAAGGTATTATCGTACCAATATTATAGCACATTTCAATGTGATATTAAAGCGTTTGAATATCTTGAAATTCAAAAAGGTACTATATGAAAAAAGCAATGCATTAAGGTATTAAATCGCTAAAAAGTACC
>CANQDJ010000016.1 GCA_947592005.1 uncultured Anaeroplasma sp. | reverse complement strand
ATTATTTTAGTGTTATCCTTTCTTTTAAAATGATACTCCCCGTCTTCTTTTTAAAATGGAAAAACGGGGAACTCAAAAAAATCAAAAACCCCCTTGCATTCAAATTGTAAATACGCTATAATAATAAAGCATTGTAAAACAACTGTTTCGGTAGCTCAGCTGGATAGAGCAACGGCCTTCTAAGCCGTCGGTCGCAGGTTCGAATCCTGTCCGAAACGCCAGTAGATAATTAGCGTTCAAAAGGACGCTTTTTTTATATCTCTTTTATAGAAAAAATTCTCAAATATAAAAAATAAATTTCATAATTTTTCTTATGGAAGGTATTCCTTTTTTATTATAAAAATATAATGGAATGTGATGCCTATGCTATTATTTATCCTTTGTATAATTTTTATACTTCTTCTATTCCACCCAGAAATCTCCGCTACTTGTGTTATAACAACCTCTACCATTTGGTTAAATAAACTCGTTCCCATTCTCTTTCCAAGTTTTATATTAATAGATTTTTTATCGAAAAACACCCACTTAGAACAAATTGCCATATCGGTTTTTCCACTATTTAAAAAAATATTCAAAATTCGTTACTACTCTTCCGCTATCATTCTTATTCTTTCTTTCATTTGCGGTTCGCCCGCTTCCACTAAATTCATAAAAAATGCCTTAGATAACGGCGATATTGACGAAAAAGAAGCCCAATCTCTTCTCTATTCTTGTTCTTGCCTCTCCTTACCTTATACATTATTCATACTTCGCCTATTTCACATTTTTATTCCTCTCTATTTTCTTCTTTTTTTCTTGACTGTCTTATGTATAATGCGTCTAACCTCTTCCAAAAAGAAAACACCAAACAAGAAAAAACAAAAAAAGGAAAAGACGAATTACCTATCTACATTCTTCTCTTCCATACAAACCAATACCACAATCCTATTTTCCATTTTGGGAATTATGATCTTTTTTAATATTCTTTTAACTCTATTTCATTGTAACAAAACAATCTATTGTTATTTCGAAATACTAAACGGACAACATCTCCTTCTAACTCTACCCCATAAATATATTCTATTCCTTATCCCCTCTTCTTTATCCTTCTTGGGTATCGCAATACACTTACAGATTCTTTCCGTATGCCCTAATCTAAACTACAAACTATTCTTTCTTATTCGATTTATCCAAAGTCTTTTTATGGGAAGTTGTTTTTTCCTTATCGGTTTTCTTATATAACAACAACAAAGTAATTCCCATTGTAATACAAAAAGCCAACATCGCTAATATCGTAATATACTCATACGCTTTCGGTAGAAAAAAACCACCGATTCCCGCAACCAAAAATCCTACAGATTGAATAAAAACCAAAACACTAAAAAGAATACTTTGCTTCTTTATTTGGAATATCCCAAACAACACAAACAATATTCCGACAAAAATACTTACTATATCATAAAATATATTCATACCTATCTCCTCTTATCGCCTTACCTAAATTATATCCTATTTTTAATTTTTTTTATATACCATCTTCAATTTATTTTTAATTCGCGGTATAATAAATATATTCAATTTGGAGGTAATAATAATGAATATTCGTTTCGAAGAAACAAAAACACTCAAAGAAAAACCAGATAAAAACGCTTTGGGTTTCGGAAAATATTATACCGATTATATGTTTATGATGGATTGGTATGAAGATAAAGGATTTACCGATCCGAGAATTATTCCTTATGGCCCGATCGAATTCGATCCCGCTTCTTTGGTATTACACTATGCTCAAGAAACATTTGAAGGATTAAAAGCCTATAAAACCGAAGAAGGAAAAATCTTACTTTTCCGTCCCGATATGAATGCCAAAAGATTTCAAAAATCCAATGAACGCTTATGTATGCCCGTTTTACCGGTGGAAGATTTCATTCAAGCCATCGTTGAATTAGTAAAAAAAGAAAAAGATTGGATCCCCGATGTGGCGGGAACTTCTTTATACATTCGTCCATTTATGTTTGCTTACCAACCCAAACTTGGAGTACATGCGGCAAACCATTATAAATTCTTAATTATTTTATCTCCTGTAGGATCTTACTATAAAGAAGGTCTTCAACCCGTAAAAATTTATGTCGAAGACGAATTGGTTCGGGCAGTCAAAGGTGGAACTGGGTTTGCCAAATGCGGAGGAAATTATGCTTCTTCTATTCTTGCCCAAATGAAAGCCGAAGAAATGGGATATTCTCAAGTTCTATGGTTAGACGGAGTCGAACATAAATACGTGGAAGAAGTCGGAACGATGAACGCAATGTTTGTTATCGATGGGAAAATCATTACGGCACCTTTGGAAGGATCCGTTCTTCCCGGTGTTACCAGAGATTCTATGATTCAACTGCTAAAGAAAAAAGGCTACATCGTAGAAGAAAGAAAACTTTCCATTGATGAATTGATACAAGCCGCCGAAGAAGGACGTTTAACGGAGGCTTTCGGAACGGGAACGGCTGCCGTTATCTCACCGATCGGTATGTTATGTTATAAAGGAAATGTCTTCTTCAACAACAATACGATCGGCAAAATATCACAAATGTTATATGATACCTTAACAGGTATTCAAACCGGTAAATTGGAAGATCCGTTCGGTTGGACATACGAAATAAAATAATAAAAAAGAACTTATTGTTTGAAAAGGAGAAAAAACAATAGGTTCTTTTTTCTAAGTATATGAATAAAGAATAAAAAATATGCCAAAATATTTTTTATTCTTTTAAAAAAATTATGTCGACTTTTGACATTTTATTTTTAATAGAGTATAATGAATAAAAAAAGGAGGACAACATGAATAAAATTGTATCATTAATTTATAAAACCATCTTTTTAACCATTTCTTTTATTGCCATATACGGAACATTTTATTCCTTTACGGCAGACTCTTTGGCATATTTTACTATCTTATCCAATATCGTAGTATTTGTCTTTATTCTTATTATTTGGATTAAAACCGTTCAAGATGTCGTTATCCGTAAAGAATACATCGGATATAACACCCATCTTGTAAAACAAAAAGGTGTTGCCACCCTTTGTATTACGGTTACCGGCTTGGTTTACGCTACCGTATTGGCAGACTATACTTCAATAGCCAACTACACCTTTCAAAACTTAAGTTATCACTACATCATTCCGATTTTAACCGTTGTGGATTACTTCCTATTCGATCAAAAAGGCAAACTAAAATGGTTTCACCCATTGATTTGGGTTAGTTGTTGTATCCTATACCTTCCTTATATCTTTATACGAGCCGCTATTCTCGGCCCTTCCACTACTCTTTTACGCTATCCATACTTCTTCTTAGATATCGATAAATTGGGAGTGGTTCCCGTTATATGGTGGTGTATCGGTCTAGTCGTATTTTTCTCGATTCTTTCCTACGGATTATACTTTTATGATCGATGGTATGCGAAAAAAAGCACTTGCTAAGTGCTTTTTTCTTATAAAAAGGAATTTATACTAATAACATTCTTTCAAAATTTTTAAAATATCCGCATGCGTCAAAGATTTATAATAACCACCCAAATCGGTAGATTCCGCAATAAGCGGTAACATTTCTTCCGTCGTACCAAGTTCTCGTAAAGTCGTAGTCATACCGGAAGAAACAATAAATTCTTGTAATGCCGCAATTCCTTCCAACGCAATACTTTCTTTGGCTTTTCCTTCTCCATCTATATTCCAAACTTCTCTCGCAAATCGCACAAACTTATCCAAACCATAAGGATAAATCATTTTGTAATACGGAATAGATATAGCGGCAAGCCCCATTCCATGCGCACAATTCGTATATGCACCCAACTGATGTTCAATACTATGAACTTCCCAATCCTGTTCCTTTCCACAGCCGACCAAAGTATTAAGAGCCAAAGTCGCATTCCACATAATATTACTTCTGGCTTCATAATCTTGCGGATTTTGAAGTGCTTTTTTCGTATTCACAATTAAATTTTTCAATAAACCTTCTATTAGATAATCTGATACATTATCGTCCGTTCCGGAAAAATATTGTTCCATCAAATGACTCATAATATCAAAAATACCACTAACCATTTGATATTTCGGGACACTATATGTCCATTCCGGATTCAAAATCGAAAACGACGGATATAGATTTGCCGAAAACACTCTTCCTTTTTTCAACTTCTCTTCCTCATTGGTAATTACCGAACCGCCATTCATTTCCGAGCCTGTCCCGACCATCGTTAGAATCGTTCCGATTGGAACTACTTGATGAGATACCGGTTTATAATCAATCCAATAGGCATTCCAAGGATCTTTTTCCGGACTATACGCACAAGCCGAAATGGCTTTCGCACAATCAATCACCGAACCGCCACCGACAGCCAAAATCAAATCAATCCGATGATTTCGAACCAAATTTGCCCCTTCCAACACTTTATTATATGTCGGATTTGGCATAATTCCTGCCAACTCTATAATATTTTTATGAGATTGTTTTAAAATTTCTACTACTTTATCATATAAACCGATTCTTTTAATCGAACCACCACCATACGCCAATAAAACATTAGAACCAAACCGATTCAATTCTTCTTCCAAATGATTCAAAGAATCCACTCCGAAAATAATTTTTGTCGGATTATAATAAGTAAAATCAAATTTCATAATTCATTTCTTCCTTTCTCTATTCTTTCCATAATATCTCTAGCAACAAACACTCCATTCGCACCGGCTTGGGCAAGTCCCCTTGTAAGTCCTGCCCCGTCACCACCAACATACAACCCCGAAATCTTCGTTTCAAAATGACGATTGATTTCTGGTCTAGCAGAATAAAATTTCGCTTCTACCCCGTAAAATAACGTATGCTCATTGGCAATACCGGGAGTAACATGATTCAAAGCCTCTATCATTTCAATAATGGATTTCATTGTATTATATGGTAAAACCAAACCCAAATCACCGGGAACCGCTTCTTTTAAAGAAGGACGAACAAACCCTTCATCGATTCGTTTCTGTGTGCTTCTTCTCCCACGACAAATATCTCCGTATCGTTGCACAATGATTCCACCGCAACTCAACTCATTTGCCAAACGGCTTACCTGATGAGCATATTCATTCGGCAAATCAAATGGATCGGAAAACTTATGGGATACAAGCAACGCAAAATTCGTATTATGACTTCCCAATTCTTTCGATGCATACGCATGCCCATTCGCCAACATCGTTCCACTATGATTCTCCACAACCACATGTCCACTCGGATTCGAACAAAACGTCCGAACCACCGTTCCTACAGAAGTTCGGTAAATGAATTTCCCTTCATACAAATTCTTATTTATCTCTTCCATAATAATATCATTCGTTTCAACCCGAACACCGATATCCACTTGATTATTCTGTAAATGAATATTATTTTTCTTACAAATCTCTTCCAACCATGCCGAACCATCTCTTCCGACACCTAAAAAAACATAATCGGCTTCTATCCTTTCTCCGGACTGCAGTAAAACTCCGCAAACTTTATCATCTTGAACCAATACATCTTTAACTTCCGTATCATACCGCATATCCACCGAATCTTTCAACACTTCGTAAATTCGCTTCAATATCTCCAAATTATTCTCCGTTCCCAAATGGCGAACTTGTCCACGCAATAATTTCAAACCTACCGCCAACGCTCGTTTTTCGATTTCTCGAACATGATCGGTATTCGGATCGGTAATAACCGGTGTTGCCCCGAATTTCAAATTAATCGAATCAACATAGCGAATCAATTCCATTACCTTATCGTCTTCCAAATATTCCGTCAACCAACCGCCAAATTCCGTTGTAATATTAAACTTTCCGTCTGAAAAAGCCCCCGCTCCTCCAAACCCATTGGTAATAGAACATGGATGGCAGCCACTGACCCCGTCCTTATTCATAGGACATTTTTCCAACTTATGCTCGTTTACAGGACATCTTCTTGAATAAATATTATGCCCTTTATCGATCAATAAAACTTTCAAATCCGGACGTTTCTGCATGAACTCATACGCACAGAATATTCCCGCAGGACCAGCCCCGACAATTATACAATCATATTTCATATTCTTACTCCTTGTCTTTCCAACATTTTATTTCTTTTTCGCTTCTTGAATTAATTCTTCCAACGCTTCTACTTCCATAGAATCGTCTTTCATCGTTTGACCCACTTCCAATGCCTTTTTCAAAGAAGAATCTTTTCCTTCATACAAATCGGGATTATTCTCTAACAAAGCCTTTAAAAATGATTTCAACTCTTGATTTTCACACTTATCTAATTGATTAAACTGAATAATCTGAATTTGAGCAGATAAATCTTCCATTTTATATTTAAGAATACATCGACTAGAATCTATATCCTGAAAAGACAAAATCATAAAGCGAAACATTTTCTTTTCTTTTTCCTTTAAAAACTCTTTGATTTTATTTTCAATATGTTCTAAAATATCTTTTTCCGTTTTAAATCGCAATGTAAAAATAAAAAATTCCACATTTTCCTCTATATCAAAATGATCCACTTCATTTAAAATCATATACTCTTCGTTCTTCATAGCATTTCCTCCGATTTAATTATAAAAATATTTTTCTTTTTTTACAAGGTATATTTCTATTATACCTCATTTTAGGCAAAATAAAAATTGCATAATTTATGCAATTCATATTTTATGTATTTTTTTAAAGACAACTATTTAACACCGCTCTACGCATCTGCGTTTCATTCTTAATCGTATATTCCTCTGTATCCGCAACATTTTGTTGAAGATATGGAATCCCTTCTTCTTTCGCCAAATGATGGATAATCTCTTGAAACTCCAAAGCATTTTCTTTTTGAAGAACCTCATTGGATAATCCAATCAACAAAGGACAAACCTGTCTTTCTTTCAATTCATGAATGATAGCGGTTAAATTATTCTTAAATTCCTCTGTATCTCCTTTTATGATATCTGCTTCTCCCAAAGCCAATATACATTGTTGATATTTCCTTTGATTCATAAAAGTCTTCATAAACCGTAACGCTTTTCCCGAATCCAAAGAACTGGAAGAAAAATTATCTACAGTATATCGTTGTTCCAACTTTAAAAGCATTTTATTCTTTTGCCAATACCACTCTTGATCCCCCATTAAAAAGTTCGCAAACATATTACCTCCGAAAATAGCAATTCTATTTTTCATAACTTTTTCCTCCTTATATTTTAACTTTATCATCTAGTTTACAATACTAGTTTATACCGAAACAAATATAATGTCAATAGTTTTATAATATTTTATTGTATTTTTTTTGATGTTATGATAGAATATAAGAAATGAGAGGTCATATTATGGATAACATTAAAGAAACATTGGAAAAATGGTTAAACGAATTAAATCACTTTAGTTTTAGAAGCTATGAAGAACTTCCCGATATAGAATTATATATGGATCAAGTTGTTACTTATTTAGAAAAACAACTTATGATCTTTAGAACTTCTTCTTTAGATAAACAAATTACACCTTCTATGATCAATAACTATGTCAAAGGAGAAGTCGTAACTGCTCCTATATCTAAAAAATACAATCGGGAACATCTTGCGGCAATCCAAGAAGTCATTACCTTAAAACAAGTTCTTTCCATTGCCGAAGTAAAACAAATATTAGACGAACGATATAAAAATGCTGATACCAAATCCGATATTTTTAATTTCTTCAATCAAAGCAATATAGAAAAAATATCTCAATCGGTGGAAGAAGCGTTTAAATATCTCAATACCATAGACGATAATGATACCAACGCTCTTATTCAACTCGCATTGAATTTCGCCTTAACGGCGAATGCTTATATCAGTATCGCCAAAAGAATATTATTCCTAACTCGAGTTTATGAACAAAATCAAAAACCGAAAGAAAAAGAGAAAAAAGATTAAAATCAACCGAACCTCGTTTCATAGTATAGAAACGAGGTTATTTTTATAAACAAAATAAGGCTATACAAAGCCTTATTCCAAATTAGAAGATGTTTTTACCTTAACTTTACAATCACTGCCGAAACTTTGTTTCGCCATCTTCGCCATCTCGATAAACTTACTTACAACAATATCTTCTTCCGTATAAATGTCAATTACCAAATATTCTTCTCCCAAAAGAACCAACACATCATCATATTGATTTAATTCCATTAAAGATTCTTCCAACGCAACCTCTTTATGCTTGGTTTCTCTCAACTGATTGATTTTTTTGGTCGTAGCCTCCACTTCGGCAGCGGTCAAATTCCCACCGGCAATACTTGCCTCCCATTCTTTAATTTGTGTGTTCGCTTCTTCTATACTAAGCAATCTTGCTTCGGTAAATTCCGGATTCAACGTAGAGGTTTCCACATTTGTTCCATTTACCGGTGCGTCCGGTTGTTTGTTCCTTGCTTCTTTTATATAAAAGATTGACAACATAATCACAACAGCAAGTAATAAAATCGGTAGTCTTAATTTCTTTTTCATATTATCCTCTCCATTTACAATACAAGTATATGAAGAGTCTTTTTTCATTATAACTAATTTTGTATTTTTTCAATCAAAGATTTCATTCTAGTTACTTTTTTATAATATTGACCGAAAATAATTTCCATATTATATGCTTTAACTTTTTCCAAATCCTCTTTCGTATCGATATGATCGAATATACAAACCACATGATGGCATTCACATAAACTCTTAATCTCATCTATTCGTTTTAAATCTATCTTATGATAATCCAATATAAAATAATCACAACATTCGTTATAAACATCTAAAATATCCTTAGAAGCAATCTGAAATCCCTCACTTCTTAGTTTTTGAACCAATGAAATATTCGCTTTCTCTAAAACCAAAACCACATACTCCTTCGGAACTTTAAAAAAATTATATTGAGATAAAATAAAACTATAAAAATTCTCTTCCAATGTAGGCTTGCTGACAGAAACAAAACATAAAACGGAACCTTTCAATGTATCTTTCATCATTTTTAATTCCTTAAACAAATTGGAAATCGTATATTTTTCCAGTTGAATATTCAATCCTCTTCTTTGAACGACAAAATCCATATAATCGGTTTCCACTTCATAATTATCCAAATTCAAAAGAATATAATATCCAAAAACCTCATTCTTATCCAATCGGACAATCTGTTTATACATCAATCCCAATTTCGCATGATCGATACTTTCGGAAATATGTGTAATCAAATGTTTTTCTTTAAACTTCGCCTTATGCAACTCACCATCAAAATGTGCAATATGATGCGATAACCCTACTTCGTTTTCCGCATCTTCCAACGCATCAAACGCATAATACAAAATCTCCGAAACATCTTTTATCGTCGTATGCTTCGCCATACGATATACTCCGGCATTAAAGTATAATTTCACACGATTGTTTTTCTCATACAATGCCTTTCTTACTTTCTCGAAAGCCACATTCAATTTCGAATCCACTACACGTTTATCATTTATTCCATTCAAAACCACCACATAACGATCTCCATCTAAATGATACACATACGTATAAAATTCTGTTTCAAAAGCCCGAATTAATTCTTGTCCAACCGCATAAATTAATTGATTGGCAAAATTATACCCATATAATTCCCGATATAAATCCAAATCATTCATACGGATAATCGCCAAAGATAACTTCTTATTCGCTATCCAAGAATTCAAATCCACCATCAATTTGACTTCCGTATCCAATTTGGAAATCGGATTTTTATAAGCCAAATGAATTAATTGTTCTTTATCTTGATAAATCGAAGTAATATCATCAATCAACGATAAAATACATACCGTTCCGTCCATTATCATCGGATAATACCGTTCTTTAATATGAATCCATTCTTGATTTTTCTTAAAATCATATTCCAATTCTCTATTTTCACTCACCAAAGTATATAATTCTTTATGAATTCTTCGATAATGAATAATATCTTCGGATTTCATTTTGGAAATATAATCTTCTTCCGTCATATCTTCGACAATTCCCAAAATATCGCAACATCTGGCAGAGAAATGAAGATACCCATCGATTTCTTCCTTAATTCCGGAAGACATATTTTCCGAAATAAAAAACAATCTCCGATTATTAAATTCAAAATCTTCTTGTTTCAAAGCCACCAACAATCTCGTATTCAACATAGAAGAAATCAACTTTAAACATTCATAATACATTGGTTGTTCCATAAACGGAGTATCCGAAAAAAACGCAACAGAACCAATATTTTTCAAACTATCCGTAAAAGGAAACGCCAATCCGTAAGGAATCGTTTCATAAGGACGATTAAAAATAATATTTTTCGTATATGAACTATCCTCCGGATTCAAAAAGAATTCATGCCCGTAATTCATAGCCGCAAAATTCAACGTATCTTCCAAATTGCCAAATTCCAATTTTTTATCATACGCTCGTTCTTTCTTATAATGTATTCCCAAATATTGCCGTTTAAAATACAAAACATACGCTTCTTGAATTGAAAACAATTCTTCCAACTTCATACAACAAACTCGAAAAATCTCCCTGAATTTCGCATGGACATCTAATTCATTGATTGCTTGAAATACCCCTTCAAGTTTTTCATACATTGTCGAAACAACTACGGTTTGAATCGTTTCAGGTTGCGTAACGATTCTTTGGTTGTCATTCGAACTTTCTTTATTAGGAAGAGTATATAAAGGCTTATCATTCTTTATTTGTTCTATCTCTTCTTCTTCCGCAATAGCGGGAATAACGATATCTTGTTCTTTATTCTTTTTCTTTATTGCTTTATGCTCTTTTTCATTAATTTGTAATTCTTTCAACTTATTTTGGTATTCTTGAATCGAAATCAAAGAATTATTTTTTTTATATAAATCCAATGCCGCTTCACAAAAACCAATCGATTCTTCTAAGCATTCTTTATCGATATATTCACTATACTTACTTTCGATAATACTCGCTCTACGAAAATCATTTCCCGATAAATAACAATGGATAATCAAAGTGGCAGTAGCCAATATATGTCTTCGTTTCAAATCATTTTCCTTTAAAAATGCCAATCCATCTTGAATGACCCGTAAATAATTCCCTTGAGCATAAATCGCTTGTAGTTTTTTTAAATTCAATTCATTCAAAGCAGTGATAGCATAATTCGTTTGATAATAATCATATAAAGAATCCGCCAAATTCAAAAATAAATCATATTGTTGTTGAATAAAATAAATATCCGCCAATTTTTCTTTCGCATAGATTGCTTCTTCTTTGGTAATATCATCTTTCAAATACTTTAACAACTCTTCTTTGGCTTTTTCATACTCTTGTATAGCCAAATAATATTTAATATTATCTTTAATATGATATACTGCTTTAGAAATCGGCAAATACTCTTTTTTTATCTTAATATACTTTGTAACCTGATCATATCGCTTTAAATCTAAACATATATCAATAATACCATCACATATCGCAATAACACCATTTGTACCAATCTTATTCAAAATAGGAACAATACCGAATAACAATTTAAGGGCTTCATTGGTTTTACCGATCGTATGCAATACAATAGCCTTATAAGAAAGGGCTATAATATACTCGTCTGAAAATTTCACCTGAGAAGAAAGAAATAAATCGATCTTTTTAATAGACGCTTGTACTTTATCTAATTGTAAAACCTCTTGTAAAATCATTTCAATCACCACTCAAACTGAATCTTTTTAACCTTTTTATCTCTACAATAAAACGTAATTTCTTTATCTTCTATAATCGCATATTCTCCGTTTTCATACGCACCCGCATTCAAAAACAATATCCCATTTTCATAAAAACAATCGGATCGATGCGTATGTCCGAATAAACAAACATCGGCTCCGACTTCCATCGCTCGATAACATAATCTATCATATCCGTATTTCACTTGATATAAATCTCCATGCGTAACATATACTTTTCTTTGAGCGATCATTTCCATTCTTTCCTTTTCGCCGTAAATATCACAATTTCCACATACGACAATACCATTTTCCAATTTCGAATTACCATAATCTCCACAATGAATAACATAATCAAAAGAAGAAAAATCCATATCTATCTTTTTAAAATGACTGTCACTTAAAACTAAAATTCGCATCGCAAATCTCCTCCAGTTTTCTCATAGCCTTTGCTCGATGAGAAATGGTATTTTTTTGTTCTAACGAAATTTCGGCAAAAGTCTTTTTAAATTCTTCCACATAAAAATACGGATCATATCCAAACCCATTTTCTCCCCGTGGTTCATCGATAATTTTCCCTCGACAACTTTCCACCACCGTCTTATATTCTCCATTTTCCTGACACAAACATAACGCACAAACATATCGGGCATTGCGATTGGTTTTTCCTTTCATATTTCGAATCAATAACGCATTGTTTTCCTTATCGTCATGTCCACCCGCATACCGAGCAGAATAAATTCCCGGAGCGTTATTCAATGCCTCCACTTCCAAACCAGAATCATCGCTTATCACCGGCAAATGAAGATCTTTGGCAACTTGTGTCGCTTTGATAATGGCATTTTCTTCAAACGTAGTTCCGTTTTCAATAATCTCTTTTGTATATTGCATATCTTTTAAACTTTTAAAACATAGATTGGGATTTTGAAACAAACTTTCAAACTCTCTTACTTTGTGGTCATTGTTTGTCGCTATAACAATTATCTTCATTCCTATATACCTCTTGATTTAATTATAGTTGCCTCAAAACCATTTTACCACAAATTTATTAGAATTTTATCACTTATTTCTTATCTTTTTTGTCTAATTATGCAATTTGTTTATCATTCAAAAGAATTTTTGTATCCAAATACCCCAAATCCGCATTCATTTTTTTCAAAAGACTAGTAAAAATATCCAAATCCGTAGTCAAATAAATATAATTATCCACATGATATTCCACCACACCATCTTCTACTACCGCTTCTATCAGTCCAACATTCGCCGTACCAAACGAACGATAACAAATCGGTAAATAATTTTGATGAATCGTATATAAAGAAAAAACATCTATATAATCCTGAATTACATATTCCATTTCAAACGCTTCGATTTGTTTCGTTTGGATATTATATCCATATACTTTCGTCATTTCGGCATAATAAAATTCCGTTTCGGTCTTCGGATTTTTTTTACAAGATGTCAAAGAAAAAATACAGATTAAAATGAAAAAAATCTTCATAAAATTCACCTAAAAAATTATATGATGACATTTAAAAAATAATGTTATATAATACTACTGAGGTGTTATTTATGCGTAAAGCAGTTTATCCGGGATCCTTCGATCCTCTGTCTAACGGACATTTGGATATTATAAAACGGGCTGCCAAACTTTTTGATGAAGTTCATATTTTGGTATCTCATAATATTCATAAAAAATCTTCTTTCTCCGTAGAGGAACGAATTCAAATGATCAAAGATTGTACGGCAAATATAAAAAATATCGTCGTTACTTCTTCCGAAAATCTAGTCGTCCAATACTGCAAAGAAAATAATATCAAAATTATCATTCGAGGTATGCGAAATTACAGCGATTATGAAAGTGAATTTTCTTTGTTCCAATACAATAGGGATATTTATCCCGAAATTGAAACAATCCTTTTAATGCCTACCTCCAAAAACCAAGTCGTTTCTTCTTCTTCCATTAAAGAATTGGTTGTCTTCGGTTGTGATATTTCCAAATATGTACCCAATCAAATCATTCATCGGGTAGTTAATAAATTTAAAATAAAATAGAAACAAAAGAGGCTGTCGTACCAATCGTTCGAACAGCCATCTTTTTATTTTACCAAAAATAATCCTTCATTACGAATCGCTATAACATTTCCCCGTTTCAAACTTTCCATCGCTTCATCTAAAATCTTTTTAGAACTTGCGGTAACTTTCTCCATTCCCAAAAGTTGAACAAGTACTCGATAACAACCATCTACACTGATACCATTATTTTTCTGTACAATGGTATATAATCCATGCCGAATTTCATCAGGGTGAATCCAAGATATTTCTCGATCGGAAGAAATACGCAATTTAAAGTCACCGACCTTTTCTTTATAGAAATACGAACCTGATTTTATAATATCTCTCGGAATCTGTTTCATCATTTCTTCCCGAAAACTCAATGTATTTTTCTTATCCAATATATTTGCCAATTTTTGCCAAAAATACTCTTCGTGGATTGGGGCTTCCATTTGAATAATTTCCCGAATCAAAAAATCCAATCCTCTTCGATTATAAAATTCTTTTCCTCGTTCAATACCGATTCCCAAATATGTATCGAAATATGCTTCCATAGAATCCATACTTTTATCCACTTTCAAATAAGAATCTTCTTCCTCTTCTTTTGGCTTTTCTATAACCGCAACATTTTCCAACGCATTTTTCAATCTTTGTTTCTCGGTTTCTATATTATGAAACCAAGCGGTAGAAAATAAGCGGAAATATCGCCAACCCAACCGCTCCAACAATAATTTTTCCAAACGGTATTTATCGGTTAAATTCGCCGAATATTTATTCTTATTATCAATCATAATCGCCAAAATAAACTCATCATTCTTTTTAACCGCCATATCAATTTTAAAAGACGATAATCCATAATTGGATAATACCGTGTATCCCAACGATTCGATATATTGTTTTACGCTTCGAATAATTCCGTTATCGGATTCCGAAAAATTTTTATTTCTTACGACATTTTCAGCAAATTCCAGATACGCACGCAATAATAAAACTCCCAACGATTCTGTATTACTTCGAATATCTTCATACCGAATAGAAGAAACAATACTTACATTGTATTTCGCTCTGGTAATCGCTACATTCAATCTTCTTTCTCCACCGAGATTATTCAAAGGTCCAAACCGTTGATAAAACTTATTTTCTTGATTATAGCCATAACAAATACTGAAAATAATTCGATCTCTTTCATCTCCTTGAACACTCTCCAAATTCTTTACAAAAAAAGGTTCGTCCAAAGATTCATCAAAAAACTTCTCATATTCCGGATTCTTCTTCAATCGTTTTTCAATTAATCCCGCAATCAATTCCGCTTGAACATTACTGAAAGCGACAACACCCAACGATTCTTTGGATTTATCGAAATGATCGAATACCATATCACAAACTCTTGCCGCTTCAATAGGATTGGTCCTTGTGTTCGTATCATATCTTCCTTCCGGTGTATAGTAAAAATCAATCCCAAACCCTTCGGAATGATTTTTAGCCTGCGGAATCGTAATCAAATTACTGTTATAAAACGAACTATTGGAAAAAGAAATCAATTCTTCACTTCTACTCCGATAATGCCATTTTAAACTAATCGTTTCAAACACAGAAGACGCTTTATCCAAAATGGATTCCAAATCATATTCTTTTTCTTCATCGTCTACTCCGGCCTGAAAGAAATTCGTCGGCGGCATTTGTTTGGTATCGCCGATGATAATACATTGTTTTGCCCGATAGATAGAACCCAACGCATCGGAAGCGAAAATTTGTGAGGCTTCGTCAAAAATAACACAATCGAATAGATTCAATTTGCTGGCAAGATAAGTAGATACCGATAACGGCGACATTAAAAATACAGGTTTAATATCCAATGCCAATTCGAAAATTTGATCCAATAAAGAACGAATCGGTAATTGTCGTCTTTGTTTTTCATATTCTCTGGCAAGTATTTTAAATTTTGATCCTTCGATAATGGTTTCCTTTGATGGTCTTTTCTGAGAATTTTCGGAAATGATAAAATCCCGATTCATATTTAATAATTTTTCATCTAATTCTCGGAAATCAGAAATAATTCCATCTTCTCCCGTACTGGAAAATTCGTTCAATAAAGGATTTTGATTGACAATAGAGTCAATCATCTGTTTCAAATATATTTTTTTATATTGAATAGCCAAAAATTCCAAATCGGCTTTTCTTTCTATATAGGCATACAAATAATCCATAGCCTTATACCGCTGTAATCCGGACAACGTTGTCAATAGTTTTCGATAAATCCCAATATGGTCTTTTTCTTTTTCGATTTCCTGTAGACGATGATGTAAATAGGATAGTGGTATCGTAAAAACATTGATCGTATTATCGTCGAATATCTTCGCCAATGCCGTTAAAGAATTCGCATCTTTTTTCATTTGTTCCGGTGTATATGTTTCACGGAAATTGTCTTGCAGTTCTTGAAATTGTTCTTTGGTAATCGTTATATCTTCTGTCGAATCTAACGACTTCAAATCCAAATAAATACTTTTAGAAGTGGAATCTTTAAAATCACCGATAATTTTATTTATCATATCACTATATTCTTTGGCCGATAATAAACTCTTTTTGATTTTGATCCATTCATTTAATTCCGCAATAATGACTGCCGGTTTTTCTTTTTCTTTCCTTAATTTTAAAATAATATCATTATACGAAGTATATTCTTTATTTTTGAATAATCCCTTATGATATTGTGTATATCCTTCCAGTAAACGATTCAAATCTTCGTTTAGAATCTCCGGTTTATATATTTGAAGTAACGGGGAATTCAATTCCTTACGGACAAGGAAATATTGATCCATTAGATCCATTACCCGATTCCGTAGTTTTTTATTAAAATAATTCGGGTGGAATGTTTTTAATTTAACAATTTTTTTCGCCAAATCATAAGTAGGATATACGTCTTTCAAACATTCGATTTTCCTACCTGTCGGATTTTGAATGATTTCGGCAATAGAATAAAAATAGTCGACATGACGAATCGCATTTTCAATATCTTCTTCAAAATGGTAAATCATATAATCTTCACTGATATTTTTGATTCCATATAACGCATTTTCTCTATAATCGTAGCCTATCGTATCACTATAACGAGTGTATTCTTCCAATAATTCGATGGTTCGATTCATAACAAATAGATCCCAATCCTCTACATTCAATGGAATATCGATTGGCTCAATTTCAACACTCAAAAACATAGAATATAAATCCAATAAACTGACTTCTTGACCTGAAATCATAGAGTGTAGTGATGTTTCGTAATTTCTTAGGTTGGATTTTAACTGTTCATATTTTGCCCCTAAAAACCGAGTCTTAAATTTGACTTCATATTTCGGTTGAATTGCGGCAGAATATAAATTCGCAATAAATTCTTTTTTGTTCGCTTTATTGGAATGCAATTCTATCGCAAAATCGCTCAATTTCGCTCTTCTCAAATTTTCATAAACCACTTTAAGTGCCGCTATTTTTTCCGATACGAATAATATTTTCTTCCCTTTTCCCAACATACTGGAAATGATATTCGTGATCGTTTGACTTTTTCCGGTTCCCGGAGGCCCTTGAATACAAAAAGATTTTCCGTTTGCGGCCTCTTGAATGGCTTCTAATTGACTGGAATCACAGTTGACAACGGGATATATCGGTTGATTGGTTGTCGTATTTCCGTTTTCTAAGGTGGCAACTTCTCCCAATAAAAGCCGTATATTTTTGTTTTGAATAACCAAATCTTGATGCAGTATCAAATCATTATACATATTCATTTTATAAAACGAATAAATTCCGATTGCCATACTTTCTTCTAATGTGATATTTTCGGGAAGTATTTCTTGAATTTTGGTCAAATAGGTAGATAAAGCCTCTTCATTATAATCACATAATTCAAAATGATATAACGAATTAAAATAGTATTTTAATGTCGGATTTAAGATAATGTCATCTTCATATTGTTTGATGGTATATATTCCGCCTTCATTATCCAATTCAATAGGAATCAACAATAGTGGAGCGATAAATTCGGTTTCTTCTTCCGTATAATGAATAAATCCAAAAGAAATATATAAAGAATTGATTCCTTTTTCGATAATAGAGGATTTAAAATCTTTATATAATGATTTTAATGTTTGTTGTAAAGTATATCCTATTTTATAACTTAATATATCTTTGGATTCCAAATTCTTATATGCCAAAGAATAAATGTCCTTATAAGTTAAATTATTTTCTTCGGAATTTGTTTCTTTTAAATATTGATTAACGATAGCATCGGTATTATAAAAAGTAAATTCTCTACCGTTTTTTATTCCTCTAAATACTTCTTCTATATTCTTATTTAAACAACGTAATGCCTTTAATCCGGTATCTTTATAATTCAATAATCGATTTCTTTTTCCCAAATCCAATAATTGATTGGTTATACTGATGAGTTTATCCAACATACTTCCACCTCATTTACTATAATTATAGCACGGATTAACAAATTAAAATAGTAAATTAATTACTCAAAAACAAATCGATTATTCAAATTATATATCCTATTTATTTTTGAACTCTATTTCAAATTCATATTCAAATACATCTTTACCTAAAATTTTTTCCCATTTCTTATACTTCCCATAATAATATACCTTATCTAATTTCTTACAACCATGAAATGCAAAATCTCCAATACTTGTTATACTACTTGGTATGATAATACTACTTAATCTACTACAATCACAAAATGCATAATCCCCTATACTTGTCACACTATCTCCTAACGTTATATTTGTTAATCTATTACAAGAAAAAAATGCGAATTGCCCTATACTTTTTACCCTGTTTGGAATAGTAATCTCGGTTAAACCACTACAAATTTCAAAAGCAAAACTTCCAATACTTATTACATTATTCGGTATGATTATACTTTTTAGATTATCACAACCACTAAAAGCATAGTCTATTATTCCATAATTATGGCCTTCCAAGTCAGTAGGTAATACAATATTCTTATCATTCCCTTTGTAAGATAATAAATAATATTTACCTCCTACTTCAATATATTCATACTCCCCATCTTTTGTTGTTCTAATTATACTCTCTTCTTCTTTGGTATGAATTACTTTGGCATATTGTGTTAATTCCCCATTTTCGTTTGAACCGATAGCCAGTTTTAAATTAGAATAATTATAGATTTCTACTAATTTATTACACCCATTAAAAGCACAAGTTTCAATGTTTTTTATACCCTTTCCCAACGTTACTCTTGCCATATTCCCACAATCCATAAAAGCCCATTCTCTTATACGAGTAAGACTATCTGGTATGGTTATACTTTTTAAACTCTGACAATTAAAAAAAGCATATTCTCCTATACTCGTTACAGCATTACCTATTTTCACACTTTCTAAATTTTCACAATTAGAAAAAGCATAGTCATCTATACAAGTAACACTATTGGGTATAATAACATTCTTTAAATGAGAACAATTTGAAAACGCCGATAAATATATTTCATACTTATTCCCTTCCAAATCATTTGGTAATGTGATGGTATTTTCATTACCATTATAAGAAAACAAATCGTATTCTTCATCGAAAAAGATATAACTATACAATCCATCTTTGGTCGTATTAATTATACTTGATTCTTCTTTGGTATGTATTACTTTGGCATATTCTACCACTTTTCCATTTTCTTCCGAACCGATGGTCAGTTCCAAATTAGAATAATTATAAATCTCTACTAACTTGTAACAACCACTAAAAGCATCTTTTTCTATGGCAGTTACACTTTTCGGAATAGTGATTCTTATTAAATTACTACAATCGGAAAAAGAAAAGGCTCCTAGTTGAGTTACACGATTCCCTATTATTACATTTACTAAATTATTACAATTCGAAAATGCATAGTTATATATTTCATAATTATAACCTTCCAAATTATTTGGTAATATTAAATTACTTTTTTCTTCATTACAAGATAGCAAATAATACTTATCATATTCTATATCATCTTCTATATAATTAAATACTCCGTCTTTTGTTGTTTTTATAATACTTGGTTCTTCTTTGGTATGTATTACTTTAGCATATTCTGCTATATGTCCATTATTTTCCGAACCAATAGTTAATTTTAAACTAGAATAATTATAGATTTCTACCAATTTACAACACCAAGAGAAAGCACATTCTTCAATAATTTTCACACTACTTGGTATGGTAATGCTTTCTAGATTTCTACATTCATAGAAAGCATTCTCTCCTATTACTTCTACTCCTTTTGGTATTATTAAGTGCTTTATTTTATCTTTATTAATAACATTATTTTGTTCAATAATTTTTGGATTATCCAATCTTAAAAACAATGTAAAATCTTTAAAATCATTGTATTCTTTTCCATATTGTTTTCTTTGCTCTAAAGTTGCCAATTCAAAGGCTTTATTAAAGGCTATTTCATTCTTTATATTATCTATATCCATATTTTCATAACCTTTATTATCTGCTAAAAATAAAGCATACCATAATTCCGCATTTTTAGGATTACTTTGTAGTAATTCTTTTATATATGTTACTGCAAAATCATATTCTTCTTTATCAAATAATTCTTGTATATCGTTTCTCATACTATTCCTCTTTTCCCATTTTTATTATAATATCAATACCACCGCTACCACCGCTGATTTTTATAATAAATATGACATTGGAGCAATTTTTCGTTGCCTCTGCCCATATCTATAGAATTCCAATTCCTTTTCCTTCCATTATAATACAATTTAGATAATTTTGAACAATTATAGAAAGCATTATTTCCTATACTTGTTACACTATTTGGGATTGTTATACTTGTTAAACTGCTACAATAAGAGAAAGCACTAGATCCTATACTTGTTACACTATTTGGTATTGTAATACTTGTTAAATTGCTACAATCTTCGAAAGCATAATTTCCTATACTTGTTACACTTTCTGGTATTGTAATACTTGTTAAACTGCTACAATTAGAGAAAGCACCATCTCCTATACTTGTTACACTATCTGGCATTGTTACATTTGTTAAACTGCTACAATTAGAGAAAGCACCATCTCCTATACTTGTTACACTATCTCCTATTGTTATACTTATTAAACTGCTACAATTAGAGAAAGCACTATTTCCTATACTTGTTACACTTTCTGGTATTGTAATACTTGTTAAACTGCTACAATATCTGAAAGCACCATCTCCTATACTTGTTACACTATCTCCTATTGTTACGCTTGTTAAACTGCTACAATGATAGAAAGCATATTGATATATTTCATAATTATTTCCTTCTAAATCTTTTGGTAAGGTTATATCACTTTCTTTTCCTTTATATGATAATAAATAATACTCATCATCCAATACTATATAATCATATAATCCATCTTCTGTTGTTTTTATTATATTTGGTTCTTCTTGTGTATGTATTACTTTAGCATATTTTGCTATATTATCTGAGCCAATCGTTAATTTTAAACTAGAATAATTATATATTTCTACTAATTTATAACATTGATAGAAAGCATCAGATCCTATATATGTAACACTATCTGGTATTGTTATGCTTGTTAAACTGCTGCAACCATCAAAAGCACCATCTCCTATACTTGTTACACTATTTCCTATTGTCACGTTTATCAAACTGATACAATACCAGAAGGCATACCCTCCTATACTTGTTACACTATCTCCTATTGTTACGCTTGTTAAACTGCTACAATATCCGAAAGCATTATCTCCTATTCTTGTTACACTATTTGGTATTGTCACACTTGTTAATTTAGTATTTTCATAGAAAGCACCTTGATATATTTCATAATTATTTCCTTCCAAATCATTAGGTAAGATCATATCCTTTTCTTTCCCATTATATGATAATAAATAATACTCATCATCCAATACTATATAATCATATAATCCATCTTCTGTTGTTTTTATTATACTTGGCTCTTCTTGGGTATGTATTACTTTAGCATAACGTGCTATTTTTCCATAATCACTTGAACCAATAGATAATTCTAAACTAGAATAATTATATATTTCTACTAATTTATAACAAAGTTCGAAAGCACTTTTTCCTATACTTGTCACACTATCTGGTATTGTTATAGAAGTTACATTATTAAAACTATAAAATTGATAATCACCTATTTTAGTTATACTATCAGGTATTTCTATACTTGTTACTTCTTCCCAGTCATTATCTTTCTTTAAATAGAAATGCTTTGCATAATACATTGGATTAGAATAAGAATAACTAAAACTTATCTTACACCAATCTTCTATTGTTCCACCATAATATACTTTGTCTAACTTGTAACAATTTCTGAAAGCATAACCTCTTATACTTGTTACACTATCTGGGATTGCAATACTTGTTAAATTGCTACAATCTTCGAAAGCTCTAAATCCTATACTTGTTACACTATCTGGGATTGCAATACTTGTTAAATTGCTACATTTATAGAAAGCATGATCTCCTATATTTGTTCCACCATTTATTACTACTTCTTTTAATGTAGGCGGAACATATGAATAATTATTTGAATATTCTCCTGCTCCAAAAATATATCCGAAATAATTTTTATTAGAACCATTCCCCACAAATGGTATTGTTATCCTTTCTAAACTGTTACACTTATTAAAAGCCTCACTTCCTACACTTGTTACACTATTTGGTATTGTAATACTTGTTAAACTGCTACAATTTTCGAAAGCATAATCTCCTATTACTTCTACTCCTTTTGGTATTACTAAATGTATTATTTTTTCTTTATTAATAACATTATTTTTTTCAATAACTTTTGGATTATCCAATCTTAAAAACAATGTGGAATCCTTAAACCCACTATACTCTTTTTCATATTGTTTTCTTTGAATAGATGTAGCCAATTCACAGGCTTTATTAAAGGCTATTTCATTCTTTATATTATCTATATCCATATTTTCATAGCCCTTATTATCTGCTAAAAATAAAGCATACCATAATTCAGAATCATTAGAATCACTTTGTAGTAATTCTTTTATATAAGTTATTGCGATATCATATTCTTCATTATCAAATAATTTTTGTAAATCTTTTCTCATACTACCCCTCTTTTTACCATTTTAAAGTATTACCATTTTTATTATAATTTCAATACCACTACTGATTTTTATAAGAACATCACATAAATTATCTTTTGGTGTTCTAATTATATTCATTTCTTTTTGTGTTGTATTTCTCTAGCATAGTATGCTATATGCCCATTATCTTCTGAACCTCTAGTTAATTTTAACTTAGAATAATTGCATATTTCTACTAATCTAAAACAATAAGAGAAAGCATCTTCTCCTATGGTATTTACACTTTTAGGAATTGTGATACTTGTTAAACTACTACAGCCATAGAAAGCATAATTTCCTATACTTGTTACACTATCTGGAATTGTGATGTTTGTTAAACTGCTACACCAATCGAAAGCATGATCTCCTATACTGATTACACTTTTTGGTATTGTAATGCTTGTTAAACTACTACACCAAGCGAAAGCACTATCTTCTATACTTTGACCACTATTTATTTCTACTTCTTTTAATTTACTCTTTGGAATATATGATATTAAATGCGTTGGAATATTCGCATATCGTATTGAACAATTAGCAAAGGCATTTTTTTCTATATTTGTTACCGTATAAGGAATAGTAATAGAAGCCACATTATTAAATCCATAGAATTGATAATCTCTTATTTTTTTTATGCCATTGGGTATTTCTATGATTGTTACTTCTTTCCAGCCATTATCTTTTTTTAAATAGAAATGTTTTGCATAACACATTGGTGTAGAAAAGTTATCACTAAAACTTATTTTACACCAATCTTCTATTGTTCCCTCATAATATACATTATCTAAATTGTTACAACTTTCAAAAGCATCTTTTCCTATATTTGTTACACCTTTAGGGATTATGATACTCGTTAAATTAGTGCAATCATAGAAAGCATCTTCTCCTATACTTGTCACGCTATTGGGAAGCGTGATACTTGATAGATTTTTACAAAAAGCAAAAGCACTATCTCCTATACTTGACACACGATTGGGAATTGTGATATTTGTTAAATTACTGCAATCATAGAAAGCATAATCTTCTATGTTTGTCACACGATTGGGAATTGTGATATTTGTTAAACTGCTACAAGCACAAAAAGCATAACTTCCTATGCTGGTTACACTATTGGGAATTGCGATACTGGTTAAACTATCACAGCCCCAGAAAACACCTTCTCCTATACTAGTTACACTATTAGAAATCGTGATACTTATTAAATTTCTGCAACCATAGAAAGCATGATTCCCTATGCTTGTTACACTATTTGGTATTGTAATTCTTTTTAAATTTCTGCAATTATAGAACGTCCTACTCTTTATGCTTGCCACACGATTGGGAATTATAATATTTGTTAAACTGCTACAACCATAAAAAGCATGATTCCCTATACTTGTTACACTATTTGGTATTGTAATTCTTTTTAAACTACTACAATCTTCGAAAACAAAATCTTCTATTACTTCTACTCCTTCTGGAATTCTTACACATTTTATTTTATCTCGATCTATTACATTCTTTTTGTTTATTAATTTTAGGTTATCCAATTTTAAACTCGAAGTTGGATCTTTAAACCCATTATACTCTTTCTCATATTGTTCTCTTTGAATAGGTGTAGCCAATTCACAGGCTTTATTAAAGGCCATTTCATTCTTTATATTATCTATATCCATATTTTCATAACCTTTATTATCTGCTAAAAATAAAGCATACCATAATTCAGAATTATTAGAATCACTTTGTAGTAATTCTTTTATATAAGTTATTGCAATGTCATATTCTTCATTATCAAATAATTCTTGTATATCGCTTCTCATGTTATTTACCTCTTGTATATTTAATTTTAACTTTATTATTAAAAACAATATTTCCTATGATATTTTCCCACTCTGTCTTCAATCCTTTATAGATTATTTTACGTAATTTATTACAATCTTTAAAACAATGAGAACAAATAAACTTTGTTGAATGCAAAATCTTTATTTTTTTTATATTACTATTTTTCACTTTTACTAATACCATTATTGGATTTTCTGCATTCCCCAAATATAAGCCGCTATCATATTCGTTATATTTTAAATTATTACAATCAGAAAAAGAAAATTTACCGATACCTGTGATATTATCAGATAGTTCTATATTTGTTAAATTATTACAACCTTGAAAAGCATAATCTTTTATAAACCCTCCTCTTACTACCACTTCTTTTAGTCTAGAGTTTTTTACATATTCTACCATTGTTGCCGAAATATCTGCATACTCTATCGGACAGTGAAAAAAGATATTCTTTTCTATACTATTAATGGGATTGGGGATAATAATCCGTATTAATTTACTGCAATTAGAAAAAGCACTTTCTTCTATACAAGTTATACTACTTGGCATAGTGATATTTGTTAGACCACTACATTTATAAAAAGCATATCTCCCTATATTTTCAATACCATTTGGTATAGTAACAGAAGTTATATTCTTAAATCCATAAAATTGATATTGTCCTATTTTGGCAATATTATTTGGTATTTCTATCTTTGTTACTTCTTCCCATTCATTATCCTTTTTCAAATAAAAGTGTTTTGCATATACCATTGGATTAGAATCATAATCACTAAAACTTATTTTACACCAATCTTCTATTGTTCCCTCATAATACACTCTAGATAATTTAATGCAACCTTGAAAAGCACTTTGTCCTATACTTATAATACTATTAGGCAAAGTTATTTTCGTTAACTTACCGCAATACTTGAAGGCATGATCACAAATAACTTTTGTTGATTCAAAAACATTTATTTTTGTTATATCAGTACTCTTAGATTTTACCAATACCAATGTGGGAGTTTTCAAATTCCCTAAATATAATCCATTATCATATTCATTATATTTTAATCTAATACAATCAGAAAAAGAATCTTTTCCTATGTTTGTTATACTATTGGGAAGAATAATATTCTCTATAATAGTACAACCGCAAAATACATAATTCCCAATACTTGTCACATGATTACCAAAGGCAATATTTTTTAAATTCTCACAATTAGAAAAGGCCCAATCCCCTATTCTTTCTACCTCTTTTGGCACTCTTAAATGTATTATTTTTTCTCGAACTGTAACATTATTTTTTTCTAAAATTTTGGGATTATCCAATTCGAAATATTTCGCAGATTCTTTTAAATTATTTAATTCTTCTTCATATCTTTCTCTTTGGATAGGTGTAGACAATTCACAGGCTTTATTAAAGGCTATTTCATTTTTTATATTATCCATATCCATATTTTCATAGCCTTTATTATCTGCTAAAAATAAAGCATACCATAATCTAGCGTCATTAGGGTTACTTTGTAGTAATTTCTTAATATATTTACTTGCCGATTCATATCCATTTTTAATAATAAACTTATTTATATCTTCTCGCATAATTTTTACCTTTAAAAAGTTTTATTTCTTAGAATAATTGTATATTTCTACTTCTTCTAACCACTACTTATTTTTATAGTAAATATGACACTTGCCTAATTTCTCGTTTCCTTCGCCTATATTGATAAATTTCCAATTATCTTCTGTTCCCTCATAATATACTTTATCTAAACGATCACAACCAGAAAAAGCATAACTTTCTATACTTGTTACACTATTTGGGATTATGATACTTGTTAATTTTCTACAATTAGAGAAAGCCCATTCTCCTATACTTGTTACACTATTTGGTATTGTAATGCTTGTTAATTTTCTACAATTAGAGAAAGCACGACTACAAATAAATTTTGTTGTATTAGAAATATTTATTTTTGTTATAGCTGTATTTTTGGCTTCTATTAATGCTAATGTTGGATTTTCCTCGTTCCCTAAATATAATCCATTTTCATATTCATTATATTGTAAATTTCTACAACCGACGAAAGCACCATATCCTATACTTATAACGCTATTTGGTATTGTAATGCTTGTTAATTTTCTACAATTAGAGAAAGCACGACTACAAATAAATTTTGTTGTATTAGAAATATTTATTTTTGTTATAGCTGTATTTTTGGCTTCTATTAATGCTAATGTTGGATTTTCCTCGTTCCCTAAATATAATCCATTTTCATATTCATTATATTGTAAATTTCTACAACCGACGAAAGCACCATATCCTATACTTATAACGCTATTTGGTATTATGATACTTGTTAAACGATCACAACCAGAAAAAGCATAACTTTCTATACTTGTTACACTATCTGGAATTATAATGCTTGTTAAACAACTACAATCATAGAAAGCATATTGATATATTTCATAATTATTTCCTTCTAAATCATTTGGTAATGTTATATTACTTTCTTCTCCTTTATAAGATATTAAATAATATTTACCA
>CANQDJ010000015.1 GCA_947592005.1 uncultured Anaeroplasma sp. | reverse complement strand
TTTAATTGAATTATCCACATAAAAAAGACAAACCCTTAGTTTCATTTCAAAAAAACTAAGGATTTGTCAACAATCTGGGCAAGCAAATATGACATTTGCTTGTTTTCTTTATAGATTTTTTTTGGGAATAAGAGTATAATTATACAATAGGAAGTGTGGAAAATGAGTTATATTGAAATTCAAAATTTAACAAGAGAATATAAAGTCGCCAATGATAAAGTTATTGCTTTAGATGGTGTCAGTTTTGAAATCAATGAAGGAGAATTTGTTGTTATTTTGGGCTCTTCCGGTGCTGGTAAAACCACGTTGTTGAATATTTTGGGTGGAATGGATAAGGCAACGAGTGGGAATTATAAAATCGGTGATGAGAATATAACTTCTTTTTCTTCCAAACAACTACAAAATTTTCGTAGAAATGATATTGGTTTTGTTTTTCAATTTTATAATTTGATTCCCAATTTAACCGCTTATGAAAATGTTTTGTTGGCGGAAGTAGAAGGTGGATATTCGGCGAAAGAAGTTATGGAAAAAGTAGGATTATCTCACAGAATGAATAATTTTCCTTCTAATTTAAGCGGTGGGGAACAACAAAGGGTAAGTATTGCTAGAGCGTTAGTTAAAAAACCGAAATTATTATTATGTGATGAACCGACAGGGGCGTTGGATAGTAAAACAGGATCTCAAATTATTGAATTATTGTGCGACATGGCAAGAAAAGAAGGGAAAACGGTTATCGTAGTAACTCATAATCAAGCCCTTGCCGAAGTATGTGATCGGTTAATTCGTATTCATGATGGTAAGATTATTTTGAATGAAATTCATTCTAATCCGAAAAAAGCGAGTGAAGTACAATGGTAGGAAAAAAAGTACTTCATAAAGCAAGATGGAGAGAAATTCTATGGAATTATAAATCGTTTCTTTCTATTATTTTGATTGCGGTTCTATGTGTCGCATTATTTACTGGTTTATTTGCAAATTATAAAAATTTTCAAATTCGAGTCAATCATTTTTATGATTCTACCAATATGGCGGATTATTTTGTTACAACAAAATCGTATGATGAAGGAGATTTAGAAAAATTATCCGATATTGTTGGGATTAAAAAAGTGGAACAAAGGGCGTATTTGCCACTTCAAAAAGAAAATAAAACATTTACATTAATCGGAGTGGAAGAAAATCATACTATTTCCAAACCTATTATAAAGAGCGGAGAAGAAGGCGTTTTGGTTTCTCCTACATTATTAGAAAATATGGATTGTAAAATTGGAGATACTATTGAATTTGAAATCAACGAATTACCTTTTCCACTTCCGATTCGATTTACGATAACCGGTATTATGCAACATCCGGAAGATATAGAGAAGAATAGTATTTATTCGGGATTAATTTATACAAGTATAGATACTTTAAAAAATAAAATCAATGAGAGTATAGGATATCCATGGATTCAAAAGGAAAATTTATTCAATCAATTTGTGATTACAGGGAAAGATAATGTTTTGGAAGATATTCAAAGATATTATATAGATAAACCGAATTCCAATTTGTTATCCGCTTTGGCAAGAGATTCTTTTCCGACAAACAGTTCTATTGATATGGACGTTGTTCAAGCAAGGCAATTATTATTTGTTTTTCCGCTTGTCTTTTATTTGGTCGGGGTCTTGGTAATTATTACTTCTTTAAAAGAATTGATTCATAAAGAACGAAAAAATATAGGAGTTTTATCCGCCCTTGGCTTTTCCAAAGGAGAAATCATATTGCATTATTCGTATATTTCCATTATTTTAGTAAGTATCGGTTCTCTTATTGGAACGATTATCGGACCTTTATTGATTCCTCGAATTATGGGGAGAAAATATAATGTTTTATATAATTTACCTCAAACTAATTTACCATTTGCTTATGTGGAATATTTGTTTTTCTTTTTGATTATTGTTTTGGTTTCTATAATTTCAAGTATTATGGTTTCTTATAAAGAAGTCAATCGAACACCGGCTGTCATTTTAAGAAATGAAGTTCAATCCAATTTAAAACAAAGCAATTTTAAAACGCATAAATCTTTATTGGCATTAAAAATGTCTTTTCGAAATATGCGGTTAAATAAAATAAGAAGTTTTATGGTTTTTATCGGTGTTTTGGGGTGCAGTGCTTTACTTGCTTGTGGATTCGGAATCGATAATACCTTGGATTATAGTGTGATAAGAGAAACAGATGAACTTGTTCCTTATGATTTACAAATAAGTTATGATAGAGAATTGAATTTGGAAACGATTCCGATGAAAGAGATTGATTATTATAATCAACAATCTATTATTGCGTTACATTCTAATAAAAGTTATAATACTTCATTATATGTATTTGAAGAAAAATTGGAGATTTTTAAACCGAAAGTTCCTTTTGAGGGGTGTATGATATCAAAAAGGCTATCTGAAGATTTGAATTTAAAAATCGGCGATGAAATTGAATATATATATGATAATGAACGGTTTACGGTAGAAGTAAAAGCAATTCAGGAATTATCGTTTACCAGTGGGATTTTTATTGTAACGCATGATTCGAATTTCATTTTTAATCGAGCGTATATTTGTGTAAAAGATAAAGATACGATTTCGAACGTAAAAGAAGAAATCTTATCTTTGGGTGCGACTTCGGTTATGACCAATGCGGAATTAAAAAATCATGCCGATAATATTTTTTCCGGTATTCGTGGAATAACTCTTACGGTAAAAATATTCGCTGTATTATTGGCTTTGGTCGTCATTTATAATTTGGCTCAATTAAATTATAAAGAACGAATTCGAGATATTGCGACTTTAAAGGTTTTAGGATTTGGAAAATTAGAAATCGCCCAAACGCTGTTATATGAATTGACGACTTTGACTTTGATAGGTTCTGTGGTGGGAATGTTTTTGGGAAAACCGCTATTGATTTTGTTATTGAAAATAAATCAAACTTCTCGATTTACTTATATTTATTATATTAGTCCGATGTCTTATTTTATAGCGATAGCGTTAACGTTGTTTATCAGTATTATCATAAATCTATTTATTACAAAATTATCGGATAAAATAGAAATGGTAGAGTCTTTGAAGAGTGTGGAGTAGAGAAGTAAATTGTAATATTTTTATTAAGAAATTAACTTTCTTTCGTGTAAAGAATAAATTTCTTGACTTTTATATCCAAAATCAATATAATTGAAGTGCTGAGGTGATTTTATGCAATTTGCTTTAGCTCAATTAAGGAAACTGAAGATGCCTTATTCCATAGAAGAAGAATTGGATTTGTCTGAGGAGTTAGATGGCTTTGAAGATATTCTTTCTTCCGAACCTTGTCAGGTAAAAATGGTAATTAAGGAAAGAGGAATCGATACCTATTCGATTGAATTTGATATTCATATTCGTTTGTGGTTGGAAGATGCCGTTTCATTGAAAAGTATTCCTTATACTATTGAAACAACAGCGGAAGAAATTTTTACTGTAGATTCTTCGATTGAAGATGCTTTTGTTATAACGGGACAAACTTTAGATACAAAAGAAGCCATTATAACGAATATTTTGATTCAAAAACCGATGGCGATAACAGAGGAGAATTTTGAATCCGATGATTCGGAGGAACCAACAGAAAAGATCAATCCGGCTTTTGCTTCATTGAAGGATTTATTGTAGGAGGTGTTTTGCATGGCAGTACCTTTTCGTAGAGTATCAAAGATGAAGAAGAGAATGCGTCGTTCTCATCAAGCATTAACTGTTTCCGGAATGACTACTTGTCAAAACTGCGGTCAACTTACATTTGCACACAGAGTATGTCAAAATTGCGGTTTTTACAAAGGAAAACAAGTTGTTGTTCCTAAGACAGAAAAAGTAGAAGAATAAAAACGAAATTATACTGATAGAAATAGACACTGGGGTGTCTATTTTCTATTTGAGGAGGATTTGAAATGGTTCAGCATAAAAGTGTTCTTTTAGAAGAAGCAGTGAAGCAACTGCATATTAAACCCAATGGAATCTATGTTGATGCGACAACGGGAGGCGGAGGACATTCCTCTGAAATATTAAAACGATTATCTAATGGACATTTATATTGTTTTGATCAGGACGAATATGCGTATAAAAGAAGTAAAGAATGTTTGGATTCGATTGGCAAGTCATATACTTTTATTCATTCTAATTTTATTCATCTTAAGAATGAGTTATTAAAATTAGGAGTTTCTAAAATAGATGGTATTTTATATGACTTGGGTGTATCTTCTTTTCAGTTAGATATGAAAGAAAGAGGCTTTTCTTACAAGCAAGATGCTTATTTAGATATGCGTATGAATCCTTCACAATTATTGACGGCATATGAGATTGTAAATACTTATTCTTATGAAGAGTTGGTTAAAATTTTTTATCAATACGGAGAAGAACCTTTTTCCAAATCGATTGCCAGACAAATTGAGAAAGAACGAATGGATAAACCGATTAGAACTACATTGGAATTGGTGGAAGTAATTAAAAGAAGTTTACCGCAAAAGGTTTTAAAACAGAAAGGACATCCTGCCAAACAAGTATTTCAAGCGTTGCGTATTGCGGTGAATGATGAATTGAGAGCGTTTGAAGATTCTATTCAACAAGCGTTGAAATTATTGAACTCCGATGGATATGCGGTCGTGATTACATTTCATTCTTTGGAAGATAGAATTTGTAAATCGATATTTAAAAATGCGTCTACACCGCATAATATTGAGGGATTGCCTATTATGTTGGAAGAGGAAGCACCTTTTGAATTAATTACGCATAAGCCGATTGTTCCCAATGTTGAAGAAATTGAAGAAAATAATCGAGCCCATAGTGCTAAAATGCGTGTTATACGAAAAAGATAAATAGAAATTCGGCTGTATTTTTGGCAAAATTTGTAGAATATCGGGTGATGATATGGGAAAGGAATTTAAAAATATAATGGTTGGATATGAACCTATTTGCGAAGTTCGGCTAGACGGGAAATCATATACGATTTCTCATGTGGTTGATAAAGAGGATATCTATGTGGATTTTAATGGAAAAGAACCATATTTAAAAAAAATTATTAAACCGAGTGAAGAACGAATTTATGATGGTTGTCCTTTTTTTAAAGAATGCGGTGGTTGTGATTTTCAACATATTCGGTATTCTTATGAAGTAGCATTGAAAAAGAAATATTTGAACGATTTGTTCGCTTTTTTATCTTTACGCAACCCGATTGAAATTCTATCGATGTATGAAGATTTACATTATCGAAATAAGTGTCAAATGGTATATAAATTATCGAAATCTAAGAAGGTTGTTACGGGACTGTATGAAGAAAAAACACATAAGATTGTTCCTGTAACCGAATGTTTGTTGCATCCGACGAAAGTCAATCAAATTATAACAGCAATAAATCATATATTATCCAAAAATAAAATTTTACCTTACGATGAAAGAACGAGATTGGGTGTTCTTCGTCATATCTTTATTCGTTACGGTTTTAACACAAAACAAGTTATGCTTGTTTTGGTTACAAACGGAGAAATGTTTCCAGGTAGGAATAATGTAGTAAAAGATATTTTAAAATTAGATTTGGGAATAGATACCATAGTTCAAAATTTTAATTCCAGAGATACATCTATCGTATTGGGAGATAGGGAAAGAACGCTTTATGGCCCGGGATTTATTTATGAAACCATTGGCGAATATAAATTTAAAATTTCTTCTCAATCATTTTTTCAAATTAATACGATGGGAATGAAAAAATTATATGACCTTGCCCTTTCAAAAGCTAAACTACAACCAATGGATACGGTTATTGATGCATATTGTGGAGTAGGAACAATTTCAATTTTTGCCTCAAAATATGTTAAAAAAGTAATCGGTGTAGAATTAAATAAACAAGCGGTTGCCGATGCGAAAATTAACGCAAAGATAAATCATATTGCAAATATAAATTTTGTCGTTGCCGATGCGACAGATTTTATGATTCAATTATCCGAAAACAGAACAAATATAGATGTGGTTATATTAGATCCACCGAGAGAAGGTTCAACCAAGCAATGCATAAACGCTATAGGTAAACTCAAACCAAGAAGAGTTATCTATATTTCATGTGAACCAAAGACTTTGAAGAGGGATTTATATTTCTTTTTTGATAATGGATATAAAGTAGAATATATGGAAGCGGTAGATATGTTTCCTAGAACAATACATATAGAGTGTGTATGCGTTTTAACCAAAAATGAAAAATTGTCAAAAATAATTTTTTAAATGCTCTATGTCAAAAATAATTTTTTAAATGCTCTATTGACTATTTATTAAAATTTTAATATAATTATGCTGTTGTAACATACACCACTTAGAAAGGGTTATAAATGGATATCCTACCCGAATAGTGTGTCTTAAAATATATAAGGAGGTAATATGATATGTATGCAATAGTAGAAACTGGTGGAAAACAAGTTAAAGTAGAAGTTGGTCAACCTGTTTGTGTAGAAAAGTTAGATGTAGAAGTAGGAGAAACTTATACATTTGATAAAGTTTTAATGATTGGCGGAGAGAATCAAAAGGTTGGTACACCATATATTAAAGGTGCTACAGTAACGGCAAAGTGTGAAAAGCAAGGAAGAGGAGAGAAAATTATTATTTTTAAATATCGTCCTAAAAAGCATTCTCATAAGAAACAAGGACATCGTCAATCCTTTACTGTGCTTATGGTAGAAGCAATCAACGCATAAAAAATGACTGACTATAAGATAGTATATAAAGATAATGATGCGGTAATCGAGGTAAAAGGGCATTCAAATTATGCTCCTATCGGAGAAGATATTGTTTGTGCGGCAATCTCTACCGCTTGTATAATGACGGCAAATCTAATCGATAAATTGAATTTACGTTACAACATTTTGGATTTGGTTTGCGAGGAAGGATATTTCCGTTTGCAAGTTCAAACGAAAGATCCTATAACATTGGGGATTTTTAATAATTTAACAGATACGTTGGAAAGTATTTCTAAAGAATATCCCAAGTATTTAAGATTAAAAAGTTAGGAGGATAAAAAATTATGTTGTTAAAGTTAAATATTCAATTATTTGCTTCTAAAAAAGGTGTTGGATCTACCAAAAACGGTCGTGATTCAGAGGCAAAGCGTTTAGGTGCTAAGGTTAGTGACGGACAATTTGTAAATGCAGGTTCAATTTTATATCGTCAAAGAGGTACTAAAATTTTTCCGGGAAATAATGTAGGTCGTGGTGGAGATGATACTTTATTTGCAAAAGCAACCGGAAAGGTTAAATTTGAACGTAAAGGTAGAGATAAGAAACAAGTTTCCGTATATCCTGTGGAAGAATAAGAAACGTATGATGCCCAAAAAGAAATTTTTGGGTTTCTTTTTTTAAGGAGGTGTCTTTATGTTTGTTGATCAAGCGATTATGGAAGTCGAGGCTGGTAAAGGCGGAGATGGAATTGTTGCGTATCGTCGTGAATTAAAAATAGAACGAGGTGGGCCGTTTGGAGGCTCTGGTGGTAAAGGCGGATCGGTTATTTTTAAAGGCAATGAAGGATTATCTACGCTTTTGGATTTGAGATACAATAGAATATTAAAGGCTAAAGAAGGCGAAAAAGGAAAAAATAAAGGGCAAACGGGAGCGAATGCCGAAGATACGATTATATTGGTTCCTGTAGGGACTACGATATTCGACGATTCAACCGGCTCTTTAATCGGAGATATAACAAAACATAATCAACAAGTTATTGTTGCCAAAGGCGGTCGTGGCGGTCGCGGAAATATGGCTTTTGCCAGTGGTACGTTAAAATGTCCCGATTTCTGTGAGAAAGGAGAACCGGGAGAAAAAAAGAAGATTCGTTGTGAACTTCGCATATTGGCAGATTGTGGATTGGTTGGTTTCCCGAGTGTCGGAAAATCGACTTTGATTTCCGCTGTTTCTTCCGCTAAACCTAAAATCGCCGATTATCATTTTACGACTTTGGTACCAAATTTGGGTATGGTTCGTTTGAATGACGGAAGAGATTTTGTTATGGCAGATTTGCCAGGAATTATTGAAGGAGCCCATCAAGGAGCCGGACTTGGGTTACAATTTTTAAGACATATCGAACGATGTCGGGTAATCGTTCATATTATAGATATGGCGGCAGTGGACGGAAGAAATCCTATAGAAGATTATTATATTATTCAAAAAGAATTGGAAGAATATAAAATGAATCTTTCGAAAAGGCCTATGATTTTGGTTGCCAATAAGATGGATTACCCACAAGCACAACAAAATTTAGAAAGATTTAAAAAAGAAGTAACAGAGGATATTATTTGTATTTCCGCGTATACGAAAGAAAATTTAGATACACTTTTATATAAAATCGCTGATGTATTAGATAAAACAGAATCGTTTAGTTTGTTTGAAGATGAAGAAAAGGATATAGTGGAATATCAATTTGTTCCGAAAAAGAAATTCTTCGAAATTACTTTAGAAAAAGATGGAGTATATAATGTAACAGGGGAAGGAATTCAAAGACTTTTCGAAATGACGGATTTTAATTCAGATACGGGTAGAATGCGTTTCGCAAGGCAATTAAGAAGTTATGGAGTAGATGATGAATTAAGACGATTGGGTGTAAAAAACGGCGATAGCGTACGGATATTCGATTTTGAATTTGAATTTATTGATTAGGTGGGTTTATGGAGTTTTTACGAGAAAATAAAATATATGTTATCATTATTTATACGGCAGTTTGGTTGATTATGTCATGTCTTTGTTTATGGCTTTATCGGTTGGATAAAAACCGGGCAAAGAAACATGAATATCGTATTCGGGAAGCGACTTTATTGACTTATCCTTGGTTATTCGGTTCTATAGGTGGTATGCTGGGGATGTATGTTTTAAGGCATAAAACCAAGCATTGGTATTTTGTTTTAAATAATTGGTGTGCGTTTATCGTTCATTCTGTTTTGTTGGTAGGAATTATTTTTATTCTGTATCGGTAGTGAAATAATCTTCACAGAAACGAATCCAGTATTGATTATATTCTTCATGGGATAAAATCGGGATTTTAGAAATGGAACGAAGATTGTTTTCTTTTGCCAAATAGACAAAGTCGTAAACATTGGGAAGTGGAGTATCTATATACACCATTGCCATTTTATAATCATTTTTCCAAAGGAGATATAATAAAGAATGATTTCCCAAACAAACATATTCGTCATTCAGTATGGTTACGGGAATGGTTATTTGTTCCAAATCGATAATAGATTCCAATTCTTTTATTTTTTGTTCATCTAAAAAGAATTTGGAAGGCTGTATAACACGGATAGGTAAGGGATAAGTATATACCGGATCGAATTCTTTATAAAAAGAATGATCTTTTGTTCTAAATTTGGTAATATTTTTATGTTTTTGGCGAAATGTATCGACTACCTCTTCTAAATATTGGGAAGTATCGGAATGAATAATGGCTTCCGATTGATTTATTTCAAATTCATAATGGAATGTTTTTTGTTGAGTTTGAATCGTATAACATAGTTCCAACAGTTTATTTTTTTTGGAAAAATATTTTGATTCAGTATCTAAAATGACATTCATAGTTTCACCGCCTTTCTTTCATTATAATGAATTGTTGAATTTTTGCAAAGTTTTTTTGAAATAAGTATGTATTTATGATACAATAATAAAAACGAAATGAGGGATAATATGAAGGAAGCATTACGGGAAAGCATTCTACGAAATTTGGAACAAAATAGTCGGATTGATTTACATGATTTGGCGATTATGCTTGATATTTCAGAAGTGGATTTGGCAAATGAAATTGCTAAAATGGAATCAGAAAAAATTATTTGTGGGTATTCGACTTTAATTAATTGGGATAATACTTCCAAAGAAATTGTTACTGCCTTAATCGAGGTAAAAGTTACACCTCAAAGAGGATTGGGTTTTGATATGTTGGCACAACGTATTGCCAAATTCAATGAAGTAACCAGTATTTATTTGATGAGTGGTGGCTTTGATTTTATGGTTTTAATCGAAGGAAAATCAATGAAAGAAGTTGCCCGTTTTGTTTTTGAACGATTGTCGACTTTGGAATCTGTTCTTTCGACTTCCACGCATTTTGTCTTAAAAAAATACAAAGATCATGGTGTAGATTTGGTAGGGACCAAAAAAGATGCCAGAATGTTGGTGAGTGCGTAATGCGTGATTTTATATCTTCGAAAGTAAAAACACTTCGACCTTCGGGAATCCGTAAATTTTTTGATATTGCCAAAGATATGGAAGGAGTTATATCTTTAGGGGTTGGGGAACCGGATTTTGAAACGCCATGGCATATTCGTGAAGAAGGAATTTATTCTTTGGAACAAGGGAATACCATATATACTTCCAATGCGGGATTAAAAGAATTGCGGCAGGAAATAGCGAAATACATGAAACGGAAATATAGGTTGGAGTATAAGTGGGACACCGATATTTTGGTAACTGTAGGTGGAAGTGAGGCAATCGATGTTGCGTTAAGAAGTGTCATAGAACCGAATGACGAGGTGATTATTGCCACTCCGTGTTTTGTGTCTTATGAGCCTTGTGCGATTTTGGCAGGAGCGAAAGTTGTTCCGATTGCGTTGAAAAAGGAAAATGATTTTAAACTTACACCGGAAGAGTTGGAAAGTGTAATAACAAATAACAGTAAGATTCTATTAATCAATTATCCGAATAATCCGACAGGGGCAATTATGACGAAAGAGGATTTGGAAAAATTGAGTGAAGTGATTATTCGGCATGATTTATTGGTTATTTCCGATGAAATTTATTCGGAACTTACTTACTCCGGAACGCATTGTTCGATTGCTGCGATACCGAATATGAAACAGCGTACGATTGTCATTAACGGATTTTCCAAAACATTTTCGATGACCGGTTGGCGGTTGGGGTATGCTTGTGGACCGACAGAGATTATTCGTCAAATGACGAAAATTCATCAATTTGCGATTATGTGTGCTCCTACGACGAGCCAGTTTGCCGCTGTTGATGCGTTAAAATATGGAGATAAGGACGTAGAAGAAATGAAGACGGCGTATGATGAACGCCGAAGATATGTGATATATAGGTTAAGAGAAATGGGATTGCCTTGTTTTACTCCTCAAGGGGCGTTTTATATTTTTGCGGATATTCGGCGGTTTGGATATAGTTCGGAGGAATTTGCGTTAAAGTTATTGAATGAAGAAAAAGTCGTGGTTGTTCCCGGAAATGCGTTTGGAGAAAGCGGAGAAGGTTTTATACGAATTTCTTATGCGTATTCTTTGGAAAGTTTAAAGATGGCTTTAGCGAGAGTGGAAAAGTTTCTTCGAAAAATCAACAAATAAATTAAGGTTGAAATAGAAGTTGGTTTGATATATAATAATCTAGGGAAGAGAAAGGCTCATATTTGAGTCTTTTAATTTTGGAGGAATGACTATGGAAAGATATGAATGGAATAAATTTGTCGAAGAATATTCTATGAGAATAAAAGATATATGTCATGCCTTTCATATAGACGAAAGAAAGAATCAACTTCAAGAATTGGAAAAACAGATAGCCGAAAAGGATTTTTGGGATAATCAAGAAAAGGCACAAGGTATTATTCGTCAATCTAATCAAATAAAAGAAATTATGGAAAATTATAAAAAGGTGGAACAATTATTTCAAGATATTGTATCTATGGCGGATATGGGTTTTGAGGATCCAGAGGTAATGGAATTATTGGAAGAAGAGATAGTGGATTTTAAAACACAGATAGAAAAGTTAGAGGAAAAAGCGTTATTAAATGAGCCGTATGATATGATGGATTGTATTTTGGAATTACACCCCGGTGCCGGAGGAACGGAATCTATGGATTGGGCGGAAATGCTTTATCGTATGTATCAAAGATTTTGTTCGAAAAAGGGTTTTAAGGTCAGCGTTTTGGATTATCAAGCGGGAGATGAAGCAGGGATTAAATCGGTTACGATTTCTATTCAAGGTCCTTATGCATATGGATTGTTTAAATCGGAACGAGGAGTCCATCGATTGGTACGTATTTCTCCTTTTGATGCCAATTCGAGAAGGCATACTTCCTTTTGTTCGTGTGATATCGCTCCACAATTAGATGATTCGGAAGAGGTAAAGATCAATGAAGATGATTTAAAAATTGATGTTTTTCATTCTTCTGGTGCAGGTGGACAATCTGTTAATACGACGGATTCGGCGGTTCGGATTACTCATAAGCCCACGGGTATTGTGGTAACTTGTCAGAATGAGCGAAGTCAAATAAGAAATAAAGAAAAAGCGATGACGGTTTTACGGTCTAAACTTTTGGAATTGAAGATAAAGAATCAAGAAGAAGAAATGAAATCCATTAAAGGAAAACAGATGGAAATTAATTTCGGAAGTCAAATTCGTTCGTATGTTTTTTGCCCCTATACATTATGTAAGGATCATAGGACGGGATTTGAAGTAGGCAATATACAATCGGTGATGGACGGCGATATAGAAGGATTTATGACAGCCTACTTAAAAATGGTAGCAGGTGAGAAGTATGACTAAACAAAGAAAACAAATTTTATTAAAAAAATTGAATCAGTATTTTCAAATTTCTTTGGGAGTTCTCATTTTGGATTTGGGGTTTTATTTCTTTTTGGATCCGGCTAAGTTGGTTACAGGCGGGATGCTGGGTTTGGCGATTGTTTTGGAACCGGCATTACAAGCGATAGGAAGTTGGTTTACAACCTCTATATTCTTATATATCGTAAATATTATAACTTTGATTATCGGTGGTATTTTATTGGGAAAGGACTTTTTTATTAAAACGATTTATGCTTCCTTATTATCCCCCACTATTATTTTGATTTTGGAACTTACCGCTTCTCCGACACTTATTATGGATACGGTTTCCGAAGGAGGATATTATATTATCGCTTTGGCTTGTGGTTCTGTATTGACGGGGCTTGGTATCGGAATTGCTGTAAAAAATAATGGTAGTACGGGTGGAATGGACGTTATTCAAAAAATTTTAAGTAAGTATTGTAAGATACCGATGTCTACTACGATGTATTTTACGGATTGGGTTGTTGTTTTGATATCGGGATTTGTGTTTACCAATGGTTTATCTTATCATATTGAAGGAGTTATTTATGGTTTTGTTTCTGTTTTTATATGTTCGGTTATCGTTGATATAATCGCATTGAATGCCAAAAGCAGAAGAACGGCCTATATTATTACAAATAAGCCGATTGAGATTCGGGATATGATTTATAATACCATATCAAGAGGTGTTACTTTTTGTGAAGTAACCGGTGGATATACCGAATCAGAAAAGACAATGGTTATCTGTACGTTGGATAAAAATGAAGCGTATCGACTGACGGATTATATTCAAAGAATCGATCCGGAGGCGTTTACGTTTATAACCGCTTGTAAAGAGGTTGTCGGGGAATATTTAAAAGGAAAAAGAGCAGTATGATAGTAGAACGATTAATTAAAACGAAAAAGAATATTTATACGATATATGTGGAAGGAAAAGCATATTTTTTAGAAGAAGATATTATTTTAAAATATCATTTGGTAAAAGGAGAAGATGTTAGTAAAGAAATACTGGATAAAGCACTGGAAGAAAATGATTTTTCCGTTTATTATCATCAAGCGGTTCAATATGCTTTGGAGTATAATAAATCCGAACGAGATGTTCTACAGTATTTATTGAAAAAAGGGGCAAAGGAAGATAAGGCTTTTGAGATAATTGAAAAATTGAAAGAAAATAAGATATTGAATGATTCTAAGTTGGCAAGTCGAATGATTGAATATTATATTAGAAAGTATAATGGTCGTTTGTTGATTGAACATAAATTATTGGAACAAGGTTTTTCTAAAGTGGATATTGAACTTGCCATAGAGAATATGGATATGGAATATTATTATGAATGTTTAAATGCGTTATATAACAAAGTAAAAGACAAGTATAAAAATGATTTGCGTAAGAAGGATAAAATAAAAAGATATCTTTTGGGTAGGGGATATACATATAACGATATAGAACGGATTGATATGATGGAATGACTTTTGGTCATTCCTTTCTTTTTTTGTTGTTTAATTTCGGAGTTTAGTATATAATAAAAATAAAGAAAACGATTACAAGGAGATATTTTATGGCTGTAAGAGAAAAGATTGACGGTAATTTTTTGTATTTTTTTGATCAAGGGGAGTGTTTGGACGCATATAATGTTTTTGGTGCTCATTTGGTAAAAGATGCGGAAGGAAATAACGTTGCGTGTGAATTTTGTTTGTTTGCCCCGAACGCAAGTCGTGTTGAAATTGTTGGGGAATGGAATGGGTTTCAAGAAAATCAACAGAAGTTGTTTTGTATTGATGAAAAGGGGATTTGGTATGCCCAATTACAAGGAAATTATGAATGGCAAAGATATAAATATTTGATTACGACAAAGAGCGGAGAAAAACTATATAAGGCGGATCCTTATGCGTTTTATTCGCAAATACGACCTTGTAGTGATTCAAAGGTTTATGATTTGGAAGGGTATGAGTGGAAAGACGATGTATGGATGTATACTCACCCAAAAACATATGATAAACCATTGTTGATTTATGAAATGCATTTGGGTTCTTGGAAGAGAAAAGGTATGGGAGAAAATGATTTTTATATGTTTAATGAAATTGCTCCTATGCTGATTGAATATTTAAAAGACTATGGCTATACTCATGTGGAAGTAATGCCGATATATGAACACCCATTGGATGCTTCTTGGGGGTATCAGGGAACTTCCTATTATGCGGTTACTCCGAGATATGGGGTTCCTAAGGATTTTATGTGGTTTGTCGATCAATTACATCAAAACGGAATCGGTGTGATTATGGATTGGGTTCCGGGTCATATTTGTAAAGATGCTCAAGGGTTGTATATGTTTGATGGTACACCTTTATATGAGTATCCAAACGAACAAGACAGGGAAAATAAAGAATGGGGAACAGCGAATTTGGATTTAGGAAAAGGAACGACTAGATCTTTCTTATTTTCTAATGCATTATTTTATATGAATTACTATCATATCGACGGATTCCGAGTAGATGCCGTAAGTAATTTGATTTATTATTTGGGAAATTCGGAACGTGGTGTGAATCGTGGGGCTTGTGATTTCTTACAACGGTTGTCCCACCATATCTTCGGTAAAGATGATAGAGTTCTATTGATGGCAGAAGATTCTTCAAGTTATCCGAATGTAACCAAGCCTTCCGGAATTGGTGGTTTGGGATTTAATTATAAATGGGATATGGGCTGGATGAATGATACATTAAAGTATTTTAAGTTGGATCCGATTTACAGAAAATATCATCATCATCAGTTGACTTTTTCTATGATGTATTACTATAATGAACAATTTGTTTTGCCTTTATCTCACGACGAAGTGGTTCATATGAAGGGATCCTTATTGAATAAGATGCCGGGTGATCAGTGGCAACAGTTTGCCAATTATCGGCTTTTAATCGGATATATGATGACACATCCTGGAAAAAAATTGTTGTTTATGGGAAATGAACTTGCCTCTTATGATGAATGGCATTATGAAAGCGAACTTCCTTGGAGTATTAAAAAATTCCCGATGCATGATGCGGCAAATCGATTTGTGAAAGAGATAACTACCCTTTACAAAAAGGAGCGAGCATTATGGGAGAAGGATTATGATCCGTTGGGATTTGAGTTTATTGAGGCGAATAATGCGGATCAATCATTATATGTTTACGCTAGATATTCTTCCGAAAAAGACAATCATATTATCATCGTTATGAATTGTACACCGAATACATATGATGCATATCGAATCGGAGTTAAGGGAGATTATATATATGAAGAGATTATGAATTCGGATAGAGATATTTATGGTGGAAGTAATCGCATCAATCCGATTCCTATAACAGTTCAAAATGTTCCTTGGCAGAATCAAGAGCGGTCTTTGTTGTTGACGGTTCCGCCTTTGGGAATTGTGTTGTTGAAGTGCATGAAACGGCCGGAAGAAACACAAACGGAAAAACCTTTACGAAAAACACCGACAAAAAGAACTAAGAAAACGATTTAGTAAGATAAAATGTGAATTGGGTTTATTGAAAAAAAGCGAAATAATATGATACAATAAGAAAGAATAAGATTCAACAAGGGGGAAATTATGAATTATCCGTATTTTAAGGATGTTAAGACATTTAAAGAAGCGTTTGTGTCTAACGTTGAAAATAAATATGCTGTGAATTTTGCAGATTCGACACCATACCAACAATATGTGGTATTGGGAGAGATGTTGCGGTATTATATTTCTAAAGATTGGCATAATACCGTTCAAAAAACGCATGAACAGAAAGCCAAGATGGTTATTTATTTTTCTATGGAATTTTTGATGGGAAGAATGATTACCAATAACTTGATGAATGCGGGAGTTTATCCGGTTGTTAAAAAAGCGTTTGAGGAATTGAATATTGATATAAATGAGGTAGAACATCAAGAAACAGATGCCGGTTTGGGAAACGGTGGTTTGGGTCGTTTAGCGGCTTGTTTTATGGATTCTGTTGCCTCTTTGGGATTGCCGGTTCATGGGAATTGTATTCGTTATCGATATGGTTTCTTTGAACAAGGTATTCGAAACGGGTATCAAGTAGAACATCCGGATCGTTGGTTGAAAGATGTCAATGTTTGGGAAATTCGAAAAGATGATGAAGCGGTAGAGATTCCTTTCTATGGTTATATTGATATGAATTCAGAAAACGGAAAACTTTCCGTTATTCATAGAGATGCCGAATATGTAAAGGCTGTTCCGTATGATATTCCGATTATCGGGGATAATAATCATATCGTAAATACTTTACGGTTATGGAGTGCGGAACCGGCTTCCGTATATCCGCCGACTGATGCGTTCGGATACCATAGAAATTTAAGAGAAATTTCTTCTATGTTATATCCGAATGATGAAACAGAAGAAGGTAAGATACTGCGTTTGAAACAACAATATTTCTTTGTTTCCGCTGGAGTAATCAGTACAGTAAAGAAATTTAAAAACGTGTATGGCAGTGTTAAGAATTTAGATAAAAAGATCATTTATCATATCAATGATACCCACCCGGCGTTGGTTATACCCGAATTGATGCGTATTTTGGTGGACGAGGAACAATTAAGTTGGGACGAAGCATGGAAAATCACCAAAAATTGTTGTGCCTATACCAATCATACTATTTTGGCGGAAGCGTTGGAAAAATGGCCGGTTCATATCTTTAAACGATTATTGCCGAGAATTTATACGATTACGGAAGAAATCAATCGTCGTTTATTGATTGAAATCGCCGAAAAGTATGGTCCGAATTCTCCGCAAGCCTATCAAATGGCTATCATTAAAGATAATACGGTTCATATGGCTAATATTGCCATTCATGGATCTTTCAGTGTCAACGGAGTTGCCGCTTTACACACCGATATTTTGAAAAATATTGAAATGAAAGTGTTCAATGAATATTATCCGAATAAATTTAACAATAAGACCAATGGTATTACTCATAGAAGATGGTGTTTGCATTCAAATCCGGAATTGGTTCAAATTTTAAATAAGGTTTGTCCAAATTGGGTAAAAGATCCGGAAACGGAAATGAAAAAATTATTGAAGTATGCCGATGATCCGGAAATTCAAAACGAATTTATTAAGATGAAACATATTCGGAAACAAGCATTGGTCAATAAAATATTTACTTCTCAAGGTGTATCTTTGGATATAGATTCTATATTTGATGTACAGGTAAAGCGACTACATGAATATAAACGGCAGTTGATGAATGCGCTACATATTATGTATGTTTACAATCGTTTAAAATCCGATCCGGAATTTAAGAAGAATTATTATCCGCATTCCTTTATTTTCGGTGCGAAATCCGCTCCGGGTTACGCTTTTGCCAAAAAGATAATCAAATTAATTAATACGATTGCCGATAAGGTGAATAATGATGAAGAAACCAATAAGTTATTAAAGGTAGTATTCGTTGTAAATTACAATGTAACTTATGCGGAAACAATCGTACCGGCTGCCAATGTTTCTGAACAAATTTCCACAGCGTCTAAAGAAGCGTCTGGAACAAGTAATATGAAGTTTATGATGAACGGAGCGATTACTTGCGGAACGTTAGACGGGGCAAATGTTGAAATTGCCGATTTGGTAGGAAAGGATAATATTGTTATATTCGGTATGAATGCGAAAGAAGTAACGGATTTATATGCGAATGGAGGATATAATCCGATGGATATTTATAATTCGGACGGAAGAATTCATCAAGTGATTGATCAATTAACCAATGGTTTCTTTGAACGAGTAGATTCCAATGAATTTGCGGAAATTCGTGATAATTTGTTATATCATGACAATTATTTTGTATTAAAAGATTTTGATAGTTATATTCAGGCTCAAGAAAAAATCAATGAACTTTATAAAGATCAAAAGAAATGGGTAAAAATGGCAATTATCAATGTTGCCAAGTCCGGTTTCTTTACCACCGATCGTACAATGCGTCAATATAATGACGAAATATGGCATACGAAGCCGATTCAATTAGATAAATAAGAAGTAGGGGAAAGCCCCTACTTTTTTAAAAGGGTGATACAATGATACAATTCACAAAATTAAATCAAATCAAACAAACCACACAAAAATTGGAAAAGATAACAAAAATTATTTCTGGGATTCGTTTTTTGCTGGCTATCCATTGGATTGTTTGGTTGGTTTGTTTATTTACGTTGGGAAATTATTCTTTATACGGAAGTATTTCCGCTGTTTCTTTTGTTCTTTTGATTGGATTTTGTTTGTTTGGGAATCGGTATTTTAAAAAATATAATTTGAGTAAAAAGAAAGAAATGGTATATCAAAGCCATGAAAAGAGAAGAAATTTGGATTTTACAATGGCAATCGATGATGGGAGAGATTTTTTGAATAAAGAAGATTATAAATTGGCAGATTTGGATATCTTCGGTTCAAAATCTTTGTTTCAATATTTGAATGTATGTAAGACTAAACTCGGAAGGGAAGCGTTGGCAAAACAATTATCTCAACCGATGGATAAAGGTCTGGATTTCACGCAATGTATTTATCATTTATCCGAAGAAGAAGACACATTGATGTTGGAAGCGGGACTTTTGGAATTCGATGATTCGGCGAAACGGTTAAATTATGAAGAATTGAATTCGGTTTTGACGACGAAAATTCAATTTAATCCGTTATTTATTTTGCCACTTTTGAGTTTTATCGGTATGTGGATATATTTTATTTTGATTTTTGTTGAAGGATTAAGTCCTTTTGGGCTTATCGGGTTTGGGATAGCGAATTTTATTTTGTGTCGATTCTGTTTGAAGAATGATATTTATCATTTGGATAGTTTTCGTTATTATACGTTTTGTGATGCGTATTATAATTTGGCAAAACTTGTTTTAGAAACGGAAATTAAGGATAAGTTTTATAAGGAAAAACAAGAAGTTATCACAAGAAATTTAGATTCGCTTCGAAAAATAAAGAGGGTCTATCTTGCGTTATCCACTCGAAGAAATATCTTGGCGAATATCCTTTTAAATGTTTGTTTTTTATATGACTTTTGGTTGATTTTTCTATTCAATCGGTTAAGTTCTCCTGCCCAAAATTTAGATAATTTATTTGAAACTATCGCCGAATTGGAAGTGATGACATCGTTTTCGGTAATTGGATTGGATAATGAAATTTATTGCGTTCCTTCTAAGAACAAAGAGTATATTCAAGGCAGTCAAATTTATCACCCTTTGGTTAAAAATTGTGTAACAAATGATTTTCTTCTACAAGGAGGAGTCATTTTGACTGGTAGTAATATGTCTGGTAAAACTACTTTTATGCGTATGTTGGGAATCAATCAAATTCTTTGTAATGCCGGCTCGATTGTTTGTGCGAAAGAGTATAATTCCTCGCTGTTTCCGATTTATACTTCTTTGCGGGCAAATGATATGTTGAGTGAGGGTATATCTACGTTTTACGCCGAGATTCTTCGTATGAAGAAGATGAATGAAGCGATTCGGGAACAGAGATGTTTTATTCTTATCGATGAAATATTTAAGGGAACGAATGCGTATGAACGGTTGGAGGCTTCTTTTAAGATTATCGAAAAATTGAATGAGCGTCATATTTTATTTATTATTTCTACGCATGATTTTGAATTATGTGAAGCAAAAGGAATTCAAAATTATCATTTTAATGAACATTATGTTGGAGATAAAATCGAGTTTGATTATAAAATAAAAGAAGGTATGTGCGAATCGACGAACGCTCTTTACCTTCTAAAAATGTCTGGTATTTTATAGTTTTAACAGGAAGTCCATACAGCCGTTTTCGGTATTGTCCGGCTCTGTCGTAAAGGAACAGAGCCTTTTTAGTTTTTCTTCTCCGTTTTTCATTGCGACTTTTATATCGCAGTTTTGAATAAATTCCCAATCTTCCGTAGAATCTCCGATTCCCACGGTTATATCAAAGGGATATTGTTGTTTGAGTAATTCTAGGATAGTATTCTTATTTATGGTATATTGGCTGATATGGAATAGGATTCGGTTTTGATCTTCTCCCAAAACAGAATAGGATAGATTTTGTTGTTGGAGGAAGAAACAAAAGCGTTCTTTTTTGTCTTTGGATATTGCTAAGATAAGATGGGAAGGTGGTATATCCATATCAATCATATCTTTTTTTTCGGTATTTCCGTATAAAGAATCCAACCGATTTTGATAGTGGTAGATATAGGTTATATGGTTGTGGCGGGTATATGCGGTATAGATATCGTCATTGAATTCTTGTAGAAGATTTTGAATTTTTTTAAGGGGGATTCGATTTTGTATTTTGGTGTTGTTTATTTTTCCTTGTTGGGAAGTTATAGAGAAATAGTCACAGTTTATTTTATGTTCGGTTAATATTTCTTCCATTGTTTCTGCTTCAGTATGGGTTAAGATACAAAGATGGTTTTTTTGTAAGAAACGACAAATATCTTTCGAAGTACATTCTGAAAGTTTGCCGTATTCGTTTGTTAGAGTACCATCATAATCACAGATTGCCGTAAAAGTCATTTTATTCACCTTATAAGAAATTTAAAAAAATATATTTTTTTATTTCTATTTCCAATCTTTCTTTTTTCTAAATCTTATTATATAATAAAATAGTAAGAAAGGCGAGGATTACAATGGGAATTTTTTTATTTCAAATATGGAAATTCCAATTTGATATAACAGCGATTATCAGTTTCTTAATAGGAATACTTTTAGGTGCTGTTTTAATTTGTATGTTGTATGCCTTTTTTGTTCTCGCATCTTTAAGAAATAAAAAATTTATTATTAAAACCGATGAGGATAATTTGACGACTGCAGAAGTAAAAGATATGATTGCCGTATGTCAAAAGACTTTCAAAGATAAAGATTTACGGGGGGATTTATCTCGGGTGTCATATTGTAAAAATCTTTGTGTTGGATTGGTATATGGAATTGCCACAAGGTTTTATCCGAAAAGCAAACACCCGTTATTGGAACTTTCTGTCGATGAGGCTATGATGCTTACGGTGTATATCGAAAACAGAGTAGAAGAGATTATGAATCGTAAGGGGATCCGATTATTAAAACGGATTAAGGTTTCTACGATTGTTGAATTGACGCATAAGACCAATCGGGTAATGGATTCTAAGGCATTTAAGGTAACGAAAGAAGTAAATTCGACGGTATCGACAATTAAAAAGATAGTAAATGTTGTGAATCCGGCATGGTGGTTTAGAAAATTGGTTATTGATAAGACGTTGAATGTGATAACAAATAAATTGTGTTTGGTTATTATAGCGATTGTAGGCGAGGAAACGTATAAGATTTACAGTAAGACGGTATTTAATAAAGAAGTGGATATCGAAAGCGATATTAATGATATATTAACTTCTATTGACGAAGATTTGATCGATGCTTCAAAGGAAATCAAAAATGGGGAAATGATACAGAAGGAAGAGAAAGAAGAACCTGTAAAACTTTGGCCGAAAATGAAAAGCAAGGCATATGTTTTATGTTCCTCATCACCATATGATTGTCGGTATGAAGAATCTTTTCCGTTTTTAAAACGGGAAGTAAAAGAGGATAAAGGAAAGGAAGAATAAGATGAAAAAGAAAAGTATAGAAATCAAAGAGGAAGTAGAAAAATTTCATATTCCTCAAATTGCGTATGGCTCTAATGGATTAATTAGAAAGAAAAGTGGATTTCAAAAGAGTGATGTTTGTTCTCCTTTTCATGGGACCCATGTAGTCGATAGGAATCATTTTGTAGATAATAGTGGAACGATTGATGTGGGAACGGGATATGATTTTGTTCGAGATGCCGGTCAAAAGCGGGTTTCCGATGAAGAATTGGAGAAGAAATACGGAACAAAGTATTACGAGTTTACTATTTTGAATTCGGAGAATATGGAAGAGATTTATGAAGGCTCAGATTATAGTAGCAAAGAAGAAAATAAGAAAGTAGAACAAGAGAAGATAAAAGAATTTAATTTTATTCAATCTACCGATGATTTATTTGAAGAAATCGATGAAGAAAAACCGGTGGTTGTGGAAGAGAAACCGAAGGTGGATTATGAACAGCCAAATGCGGAATTTGTTTTAAATATAGATGTAGATACGGATTCTCCGTCTTATGAATATAATTCATTCGATGATAATTTGGAAAAACCATATCAAACCAATATTCCTTCTTTTTTGAAACAAGAAAAAGAAGAACCGCAAGAAACAACTCCGAAAGTAGAGGAAGAATTATCTTTCGGGAATACGCCTTCTTTTAAAGCACCGGAGATTCAATTTGATAATCCGCCTGTAGATAGAAATCAAACTGTAGGTGAAGCAATCGATAAGATGCAGGCTCAAATGGAAATGTCGAATAAGGAAACGGAAGAAGATAAATATGGAGATTATTTTATTCCTTATGAACAATTTTTTAAAAAATCTACTTCAAGTGTAGAAGAACACCCTCTTTGGTTGGAAGAAAAAAAGGAAGTAATCAATGCTTCTTTGGAATCCTATCATATTGACGGAGAAGTTATTACCTATACTAAAGGACCTGCCTTTACAAGATATGAAATCTTGTTGAATCCAGGAGTTTCCGTAAAGAAAGTCAGTCAACTTCAAGATGATTTACAAAAAGATTTGCAAGCAAAATCATTGCGAATACAATCTCCGATTCCGGGGAAAAATACAGTTGGAGTCGAGGTGCCGAATGATGTGCCGGAAGTTGTTTCTTTCGGAGATATCGTTACTCAGGAATTTCTTGATAACCCAAAACCTTTGAGTATTGCCTTGGGAAAGAATATTGATGGTACTCCTGTATATCAAAGTATTACGGATATGCCACATGCGTTGATTGCCGGTGCTACACAATCCGGTAAATCGGTTTGTATCAATACAATTTTGATTTCTTTGTTGTTGAAGAATTCTCCGGAAAATTTGAAATTGATTTTGGTCGATCCGAAAAAAGTAGAACTTTCTTTCTATAATGACTTACCGCATTTGATTACTCCTGTTATCGATGATCCATTGATTGCGTTAGAGGCATTGAAATGGTGTGTAACCGAAATGGATAGAAGATATGATGTTTTGGCTCGGAATAAAGTTCGTAAAATAGAAGATTATAATCAAAAAAAGAAATCCACTCCGGGAATGGAGAATATGCCATATATTGTTGTTATCGTCGATGAGTTTAACGATTTGATGATGCAGGGTGGACAAGAAGTTAGTGATTGCATCATTCGTTTAACTCAAAAAGCGAGAGCCTGCGGTATCCATATTATTATGGCAACCCAACGTCCTACGGTAGATGTGGTAAGCGGTACAATTAAAACCAATATTCCTTGTCGTATTGCCTTCAGAGTGGTTTCCGATGTAGATTCAAGAACAATTTTAGATGAAATCGGGGCAGAATCTTTATTGGGTCGAGGTGATATGTTGATTAAGAATGACGGAACACCGATTCGGGCACAGGGAGCGTATATTTCCGATGCGGAAATCGGGAGTATTTGTGATTATCTTTGTAATAAATACGGAACGGATTTCTTATTTACTCATGAAGATTTACGGAAGTCTATCAATCGGCAACAAGCCGGTTTAACTGCGGGTGGACGTAGTGTCGAAGTTGCCGAATCGGAAGAAGTGTTGTATAATGTTGCGTTGTTCTGTATCAATCAAGGAAATTGTTCGATCAATTCTATTCAAAAGGCATTTAGTTTTGGATTCAATCGATCCCAAAGAATTGTTCAATTATTGGAAGAACGAGAAATTGTATCTCCTAAGAGTGAGTCTTCTAAGTCAAGAGAAATTTTGGTAGATACATATAAATTAAGAGAAATATTTGGCGTAGATGAAGAGTGATATTATTGAAAAAGGTAGATTACAATCTTTGGGACGAAGGGAACGAAGAACAAGAGAAAAAGATATTTTATAAGGTTTTGATAAAATGTTCTGTTTTGTTTGTTTTCATTTTTATCTTGTTTGTTATTTCGCTTATCCATTTTGATAAGGTGGTATTGTTTAGTACATTATCATGGAAATTGCAAAAATTAATATTGTTTTTCTATTTGTTTGTTTATATTGTTCAACTTGTTCTTTTGGGAAGCATTGTGATTTTGACATTATTTTATCGCAAAAAAAGAAAGAATTGGGAACCGTCGTATCGATTGTTTTTAAAATCGGATATTCCATCTTTTGTGTTGAATTGTTTTTGTATTTTGTTTTTTGTTATGACTTTTCTTTTAACTCCGTGTAATGTAAGCGGAGATTCTATGAAAAATACGTTTTATAATCAAGATAAATTATTTTGTAGTGGATTGGGATATAAACCGAAACAAAATGATGTTGTTGTTTTTGATTCTTCCTTATATACGGGATCGAAATCAGGTTGGTATATAAAAAGAGTGGTTGCGGTGGAAGGAGATATGGTTTCTTATAATCCATTGACTTCGGATTTTTATGTCAATGACGAAAAGATTGCCACTTTAACCGAAGAACAATACAAAGTGCTTTTGAATTCGACGTATTTAACCGATACTCTTTCTTTTGAAATACCAAAAAATAAATTGATTGTTTTCGGAGATAATCGAAAGATTTCGTATGATTCAAGATATTTCGGATTGATTGACGAGAATAAGATAATTGGTAAAGTTATATTCCGTATATATCCTTTCGGAAATCCGAAACCGCAAATATTAGAATGAATGTATGATTCTAATTTTAAATTCGTCGAATTGACGGGTAGAAAAAAATGTTGGATTTCAACATTTATATTAAATATAAAAAAGATAATATAGAATAAAACAAGACAAATTATATAAGTCAGTTATTGATTTTTAAATAGAAGAAAGTAAAAGTAGTGATGGTTATGAATAACGAAAATAAAACAAACATTAACTGGTTTCCAGGTCATATGGCAAAGGCGAAAAGAGAAATAAGCGAAAAAATCAAGTTGGTAGATTTGGTTATCGAATTGAAAGATGCCAGAATTCCTTATTCTTCCGGTAATCCTATGATTGATGAAATTGTAGGGAATAAGCCCAGATTGGTTTTATTATGCAAAAGCGGAATCGCCGATGCGAAGGTTACGGCTTTGTGGTTGGAATATTATAATTCTAAAAATATTTTGGCACTTGATATCGATTGTTTAACCAAATATCATATTTCTTCTATTATTCCTTATGCTCAAAAAGCATTAAAAGATGTTTTTATTCAAAGGGAGAAGAAACAGATTAAATCCAAGCAGATTCGGGCAATTATTTTGGGGATACCGAATGTGGGGAAATCGACATTGATTAATACCTTATCTAAGCGGAAGGCAACAATGGTCGGAGATAGACCCGGTGTAACCAAGACACAGACTTGGATTAAAATGGACGGAGATATATTATTGATGGATACTCCCGGTATTTTATGGCCTAAATTTGAAGATCAAACTGTGGGAATAAAATTGGCTATGTGCGGTTCGATTAAAGACGAGATATTGGATTTGGAATATTTGGCTGATCAAGGATTGAAGTATCTTTGTGAATGGTATCCGCATTTATTAAAAGAAAGATATAAGTTGGAGGATTTAAGCGGAGAACCGCACCAACTTTTGGAACGTATGGCGTTAAAGAGAGGGTTTGTTTTAAAAGGTGGAATACCGGATACTTTGAGAATGGCTACGACATTTATAAATGAATTGCGGAATAATCGGATTGGAGAGATGAGTTATGAACGACCGAACGAATTTGAATCTTTATAAAACGGAAGAAGAATTGTATGATAACGGACTACGTTTGATTTGCGGAGTAGATGAAGCGGGAAGAGGCCCGTTGGCGGGGCCGTTGGTGGTTGCGGCATGTATATTGCCTCCTTTTTTAAGAATTAAAGGCATCAATGATTCGAAAAAACTTTCTGCTAAAAAGAGGGAAGAATTATATAAAATTATCGTTAAAGAAGCGATTGCGTATGAGATTGTCTTTGTTTCGGAACAAGAAGTAGATGAATGGAATATTTATCAAGCGACGAAAAAAGGAATGTTGGAAGCCATTCATAAATTGTCTACTCGCCCAGATCATGTTTTAATCGATGCTATGCCACTTGGGGAATTGGATATTCCACATACTTCCATTATTCATGGTGATGCGAGATGTGCTTCTATTGCGGCCGCATCTATATTAGCCAAAGTAACAAGAGATGAATATATGGAGAAAATGGATATTAAGTATCCGAATTATGGGTTTAAAAGGCATAAAGGGTATGGTACAAAACAGCATTTGGAGGCTTTGGAAAAATACGGGCCATGTCCTATTCATAGGAAGACGTATACCCCTGTAAATAAATATTATTCTAAACAATTATCTTTGGATTTGGAAGATAAGGAATAAAAGGAGAAGTTTATTGCATATTTGCGGTAAACTTTTTATTTTGATAAACTTTTTATTTTATTTTTTCGAATTTTATTATTTATATTGTTTTTGGAGAAATATATTAAGTTATTTTTTGAAAAAAAGTGATAAAAAAGTAGACTTAATGTAAGAATAGAATGGGTTATTGTTATTATTATAGAAAAACAGGAAGAATAGAAAAGATAGGAAGATTTTATATAAAAGAATCGTCTTTGTTTTTTTATGGAAAAGAGAAATATTTTATAAAATATCAGACTGTTGACAAACTAAAAATGTTAACAGTCTTTTCTTTTTACCTAGAGTTATACAGTGGATAAATATTTCT
>CANQDJ010000014.1 GCA_947592005.1 uncultured Anaeroplasma sp. | reverse complement strand
GTTACCTTGATAGTTAATATGAATGTCCAATCGACCGCCATCAGTATCATACACTTCATCTTCTACTGTTAGTGCTTTTTGATCTTCTGTTGGTTCTTTTTGATCATCAACTGGTGCCTTCTGGTCTTCAGTTGATCCTTTTTGATCATCAACTGGTGCTTTTTGATCTTCAGTTGATCCTTTTTGATCATCAACCGGACCCTTCTGATCGCCATCAGTATCCTGTACTTCATCTTCTACTGATGGTGCTTTGTTTTGGTTTCCCTCGCAACTTGCCAAAGAAAATCCAGCAACTATAATCAAACCGTATAAAAAAATTTTTATTTTTTTCATTTCTCTTTACCTCATTTCTATTTGTAAACTTTTATTTTTAATGAAATTATAATTCTTATATAAAATAAATTCTAAGTTTATATATTTATAAAATCTTTACTATTTTGTATAAAATTCTATTTTATTGTTCTCAATCATTTTTTCATTAAAAATTTACTCTATCTCTATTTGTTTTTCTAATTTTAATTCTATAAAAATAAGATTTCAATAAACTTGTAAAAAATACAGGGATTTATGTCAAAAAAAGACTCTAAGATCCCTCTTAGAGCCTTTTCATTACCATTCTGCAATATTACCATTTATATCATAATGCCAATAATGTCCGCTATCGCTAGGTTCAACATAACTATAACAATATACAACCGCATCAAGTAATTCTATATTACTTGAATCTATATCTAAAGCATACCACCCTTCTATACTTCCCGCATAATATACTTTATCTAAACTATTACAACTATAAAAATTATTAAATCCTATGCTTTTCATAGACTTTGGAATAATAATACTATTTAAACTACCACAAGCATAGAAAGCATTATCTCCTATACTTTCCACTCCTTCGGAAAAAACAATATCCGTTAAACTACTACAAGCATTAAAAGCACTATCCCAAATATATTTTAAACTACTCGGAATATGAAGACTAATCAAACTACTACAATTCGCAAAAGCAGATTCTTCCAAACTTACCAACGTACTAGATATAGTAAGATCTACTAAACTGCTACAACTCGCAAAAGCACATTCTTCAATATTTCTTACACCATCAGAAATCGTAAGACTTGTCAACTTATCGCAATACCCAAAAGCATTTTCTTTTATTTTTTCCACACTACTTGGAATAATCAGACTCGTTACACCACACTCATTAAATGCATATTCTCCAATTTGGTGCACACCTTTCGATATAGTAATACTTGCTAAACTTTCACATTTATAAAAAGTTCTTTTTTCTATATGTATCACACTACTTGGAATTTTTATACTTGCCAAACTACTACACCCTTCAAACGCAGACTCTCCAATCTGTTCCACACCTTCCGAAATAGTAACATTTGTTAGCCCGATACAATCAGCAAAAGCATACTCTCCTACACTTTTCACACTACTTGGAATAATAATACTTTCTAAACTTTCACACCTGTTAAACGAATTCCTCCCTATTTGTTCTACACTATCGGGAATCGTAATATTTTTTAAACTAATACAATTAGAAAAAGCACCATCTCCAATATTCTTCACACAATCCGGAATCGTAATATCAGTAAGAACATTATAGCCACTAAAATACCCAACTGTTATTATCGGTAATCCCTTATACTTTTCCGGAATCGTTACCTGTTCCGCATTCGGATTAGCACCCAAAATTTCATATCCTACAATCTCATTATTTTCAATTATTTCTCCATACCAAAATTCCTTTGATTCCTCTTCCTTACAAGAAATCAATAAAAAGATCACCAAAACACTTACTAAAATCCATACCTTTTTCATACTCCACCCCCTAACTTGATTATGCCCAATCTTTAATTCTTTGTCAATAAATTTATAAAAAAGACCATTGACAAAGTCAACAGCCTTATTAATCCTTACCACTCTACAATATTACCACTAGCATCATAATACCAATACTTATATCCATCATTAGCAGGCTTAACATTACTATAATAATATATAGTAGCATTTGTTAACCCCGTATTATCTGAACCTATTTCAATAAAATCCCACTTATCTTTCGTCCCATCGTAATATACTTTATCTAACTTGCCACAATCTTCGAAAGCATAATCTCCTATACTTGTGACACTATCTCCTATTGTTATACTTCTTAAACTGATACACCAATAGAAAGCATTATTTCCTATACTTGTTACACTATCTCCTATTGTTACGTTTGTTAAACTGCTACAATATTCGAAAGCATTATTTCCTATACTTGTGACACTATCTCCTATTGTTACACTTATTAAACTACTACAACCACGGAAAGCATTATTTCCTATACTTGTTACACTATTTGGTATTGTTACACTTGTTAAACTTCTACAATCCCAGAAAGCACTAATGCCTATACTTGTTACACTATCTGGTATTGTAATACTTGTTAAACTGATACAATATTCGAAAGCACAATCTCCTATACTTGTTACACTATTTGGAATCGTTATACTTATTAAACTGCTACAATCTTCGAAAGCCCAATTTCCTATACTTGTTACACTATTTGGAATCGTTATACTTATTAAACTGCTACAATCTTCGAAAGCCCAATTTCCTATACTTGTTACACTATCTGGTATTGTGATATTTGTTAAACTGCTACAATTTTCGAAAGCACCAAAGCCTATACTTGTTACACTATCTGGTATTGTTACACTTGTTAAACTGCTACAATGATAGAAAGCATATTGATATATTTCATAATTATTTCCTTCTAAATCATTTGGTAAGGTTATATCACTTTCTTCTCCTTTATAAGATATTAAATAATATTTACCATCATCAATTAATATATAATCATATAAACCATCTTCCGTTGTTTTTATTATACTTGGTTCTTCTTTGGTATGTATTATTTTAGCATATTCTGCTATATGTCCATAATCAATAGAACCAATAGATAATTTTAGACTAGAATAATTATATATTTCTACTAATTTATAACAATCTTCGAAAGCCCAATTCCCTATACTTGTTACATTATCTCCTATTGTTACACTTGTTAAACTGCTACAATCCCAGAAAGCATCATCTCCTATACTTTTCACACTATTTGATATTGTTACGCTTGTTAAACTGCTACAATTATAGAAGGCATAATCTCCTATACTTTTCACATTATCTGATATTGTTACGCTTGTTAAACTGCTACAACTAGAGAAAGCACCTGTATTTATTTCATAATTATTTCCTTCTAAATCATCTGGCAGGGTTATATCACTTTCTTCTCCTTTATAAGATATTAAATAATATTTACCATCTGATACTATATAATCATATAATCCATCTTCTGTTGTTTTTATTATACTTGGTTCTTCTTGTGTATGTATTACTTTAGCATAATATGCTATATCTCCATTAGTTTCTGAACCAATAGATAATTTTAAACTAGAATAATTATATATTTCTACTAATTTATAACAACCAGAGAAAGCACCTCCTCCTATACTTGTTACATTATCTCCTATTGTTACACTTGTTAAACTGCTACAACCATGGAAAGCACTAAAGTCTATACTTGTTACACTATTTGGTATTGTTATACTTGTTAAACTACTACAACCAGCGAAAGCACCAAAGTCTATACTTGTTACACTATTTGGTATTGTTATATTTGTTAAACTGCTACAATTACAGAAAGCATTATCTTCTATACTTGTAACTGGTAAATTATTATATGTTCTTGGTATTATTATCTCTTTTAAAGTTTTATCTGTTAAACCACTAACTTTATATTCTACAATTACGCCGTTTTTTTTAATTGCGATGAATAATAATTCTTTTGTTGCTTCTTGTTGAGTTTCATTTGTATCTTCATTATTATCATTCTCATTGGTATTATTGTTTTGATTACTGTCATCACTACTATTGGTATTATTGTTTTGATTACTGTCATCACTACTATTGGTATTATTGTTTTGATTATTGTTATCACTATTATTGTTATTATTACTTGGCTCTTGTGTACTCGGTGTGGAATCACTCGGAGTTTCCACTTTATTTTTTTCTTTACAAGAAGTAAGTCCTACTAACAATAAAGTAAAAACCATAATAGTTATTAATACTACAAATCTTTTCTTCATTCTTATTACCTCCTATGTGAAAGAATTGATTTTATAGAAGTATTTGTAAACTTTTATTTAATTTTTTTCATTAAAAATACGCTATACTCCTATTCATTTTCCTATTTTAATTCTATAAAAATAAGATTGCAATAGGGTTGTAAAAAACAACCAAAGTGATGTAAAAATTAACTTAAAAATGGCTCTCTCTAAGAATCTTAGAGGCCCTTAATCTATTACCATTTTCGTTATAATGCCAATAGTTTTATTTTACTATATAATAAAAAAAAAGAATTATTAAGAATTGACTTAATAACTCTTTTTATTCTATCCGATAGAATCTACCATTTCTAATTGAATTAATCTATTTAATTCTACTGCATATTCCATTGGTAATTCTTTAGAAAATGGTTCAATAAAACCCATAACGATCATTTCTGTCGCTTCTGCTTCAGTTAAACCCCGACTCATTAAATAAAACAACTGTTCCTCATTTACCTTAGACACTGTCGCCTCATGTTCAATATACATATCGCTGTTTTTACCTGAATTGGTAGGAATCGTATCCGAAGTGGATTCTTCGTCTAAAATTAACGTATCACATTCTACATGACTTCTCGCTCCCAACGCTTGATTACCGCAACTTACCATTCCTCGATAATTTACTTTACCACCGCCACGACAAATACTTTTAGATATGATAGTCGATGTCGTATTTTTCCCTAAATGTATCATTTTCGCACCTGTATCTTGAAGTTGTCCCGTTGAGGCAAACGCGATTGAAATCGTCGTTCCTTTTGCCCCATCGCCTTTTAATATACAGGCAGGATATTTCATATTTAACCCAGAACCTACATTTCCGTCGATCCATTCCATAAATCCGTTTTCTTCCACTAACGTTCTTTTGGTTACCAAATTGACAATGTTATTCGACCAATTCTGTACAGTGGAATACCGACAATGTGCTCGTTTTTTCACATATATTTCAACTACTGCCGCATGAAGAGAATCTTTGGAATACTGTGGGGCAGTACACCCTTCTACATAATGAATATCCGCATCATCATCGACGATAATCAATGTTCTTTCAAATTGTCCCATTCGTTCGGAATTGATTCGGAAATAGGATTGAACAGGCTTAGTAAGTTTAACTCCTTTCGGAACATAAATAAAAGATCCACCGCTCCAAACCGCACTATTCAAAGCCGCATATTTATTATCGGTATAAGGAATTACTTTTCCGAAATATTCTTTGACCAATTCAGGATATTTTCTAACCGCCGTATCGGTATCACAAAATATAACGCCCAATTCGTCCAATTCTTTTAAATTATTATGATATACCACTTCCGATTCAAATTGAGTAGAAGTCCCTGCCAAATACTTCGCTTCGGCTTCGGGAATACCCAATTTATCAAATGTTTCTTTTATTTCCGTAGGAACATCTTCCCAATTTTTCTCTGTTTTTTCACTAGATTTAATATAATAGGTATATTCATTAAAATCAATTCCCGATAAATCCGGACCCCATTTGGGATTGTTCAAATTTAAAAAAGAATCATACGCTTTTAATCGAAATTCTAACATCCAATCGGGTTCGTTTTTCGCTTTGGAAATAAATTCCACCACTTCTCGATTCAACCCTTTCCCGGAAGTTAAAATCGTTTTGGCATTTGTCGTAAATCCATATTTATAATCTCCGACAATTTGATCGATTTCATTTTTTGTTTCCTTCATCTTCTACCTCCGAAATTGCTTGTTCTACCGCTTTCCAAGATAAAGTGGCACATTTAATTCTGGCAGGAAAATCCCGAACTCCTATATAAGCCAACGCTTCTCCCAACGCTTCTTCATCTTTCGGGTCTTCTCCCTTAACCATATTATAAAAATCTTGAATGATTTCTTTCGCTTCCGAAATGGTTTTTCCTTTTAATGTTTCACTCATTACCGATGCTGAACTACAACAGATAGAACAACCATGTCCATCATGATGTATTTGTTGTAATAAACCGTCCGAAACAAGAATCTCGACGTTCATATCGTCCCCACAAGAGGGATTATTCAAATGAACAAAATGAAAATCATTTGTTCTTTGCAACCCTTTATTTTTCGGATTCTTATAATTATCCATAATTACTGTTCGATATAATGTCTTCAAATCCATTCCCATCATCTCCTACAACATATCAAAAAATTCACTGGCTTCCTTTACACTTTCTGCAAATCTTTCCACATCTTCCAAAGTATTATACATATAAAACGATGCTCGAATCGTTCCGTAAACGCCCAACCAATTCGTAATCAACTGAGCACAATGATGCCCTGCCCGTATACAAACATCGTTTTTATCAAAAACAGAAGCCGCATCATGCGGGTGAACTCCTTTTATATTAAAAGCGATAATCCCCGTTTCACAACTCGGATTATACACCACCACATTGGGAATTTCTTTTAACCGCTTCAACGCTTCTTCTTTCAACATATACTCGTATTTGGCGATATTGTCCATTCCTATTTTCTCCAAATACGCACAAGCCGCTCCCAATCCGATTGCCCCCGCAATAATCGGTGTCCCCGCTTCGAATTTATAAGGAGCATCTTTAAACGTCATACTATCTTTTCTTACCGTATCCGCCATATCTCCACCATATTCGATAGGTGGCATCTTTTCCAACAATTCCTTTTTCCCATATAATACTCCAATTCCCGTAGGCCCACAAAGTTTATGACCGGAAAAAGACAAAAAATCACAATCCAAATCTTTTACATCTATCGGCATATGCGGAACGGCTTGAGCGGCATCGACACTGACAATCGCTTGTTTCTCATGAGCCAAACGAATGATTTCCTTTATAGGAGTAACATACCCCATCACATTAGAAACATACGTCAAAGCCACAACCTTTGTCCTATCCGTTAAAACACTTTTAAACGCTTCAACTGTAATCCTACCTTCCGCATTCAAAGGAATATATATCACCTTTGCCTTTACCTTTTCCGCAACCGCATTCCAAGGCATATGGGAAGAATGATGTTCCAACTCACTGGTAATAATTTCATCGCCTTCTTTCAAAAAAGTAAGGCCATAACTCATTGCCACAAGATTGAGAGAAGCGGACGCTCCTCGTGTAAAAACAATATTTTCAAAATCCGCATGAATAAATTCGGCAACCTTATTTCTTGCCTCTTCATACAAATCCGTTGCTTCATACGACAACTTATATACTCCCCGATGAACATTGACTCCCAACTTAGAATAATAGGAATCCACCGCTTGAATAACACAATCGGGTTTCAATGCCATTGCGGCATTATCCAAATAACAAAGGTTGGGATTTTCCCTTAATAAAGGAAAATCTTTTCGGATTTCATCTAAATTCACTCTTCATCACTTCTCAATCAAATTTGAAACTTTTCGTTCTATTTCTATTCTTAAATCTTCCATTTCCAATTTAGAAATAAAAGGTTCAATAATTCCTTTCAAAATCAATAAAAACGCATCGTTTTTACTCAATCCACGACTCATTAAATAAAACAAATCTTCATCACTCATTTTACCGATACTCGCTCCATGATTGGCAAAACAATCAAACTCATCGATCAAAAGAATCGGCTTTGCCGTAATCGCCGAACAATCGTCCATAACAATTCCTCTAGATAACTGTCGACAAATCGATCCCGACATTCCTTTATCTATTTTACCCGTAGTATCGAATAAAACATTCGCATGTTCCATTGCCACCGCTACATTGGTAATATCGGAAAACGTATTTTTTTTACAATGATTTATTTGTTGTTGTAAAATATCTTCTCTATCGGAGGCTATACAAAGACATTCCACATTTGCCTTTGCCCCTTCTTTAACCAAATCAATCGAAAGAATTTCTTTCGCTTTTTCCAAATAAATAGAATGAATATGAATTTCCCCTTCTATTTCAAAACAACGATTTCCACCATTCCCATCAATAACGGTATATTCAACAGAAGAATCCTCCAAACTCCATATCTTTATATTTTTCCCTTCGGTTCGATCCAAAAAAGAAACATTAGCTCCTTGTTCAACGACAATATCGGCATCGGATTCAATCTCATAAATCACCGGTTTCGTCGCTGTAATATGATATTTTCCCTCTACAAGCGGTAATCCGCTTAAAGATACCATTCGTTTTTTCATTTCTTTTTACCTGCATGAGCACAAGAACCCAATACGGCATGGGCTCTCTTCTCTTCCTCTGCGTCAATCTCAATTCCAAGTTCTTCTTTTACCCAATCATATCCTTGTTGATCAATCTTTTGTATCAATTCTCTGCCTCCGGTTTTCACTATTCTTCCATTAATCATTATATGAACAAAATCCGGTTTAATATAGTCCAGAAGCCTTTCATAATGTGTAATCAACAAACAACCGAAATTCTCATTAACCATCGAAGATACATTTTCTCCTACAATCTTTAACGCATCAACATCTAATCCCGAATCAATTTCGTCTAATATAGCAAACTTCGGTTTCAACAACTTCATTTGTAAAATTTCATTTCTCTTCTTTTCACCACCGGAAAACCCTTCATTTAAATACCTATGTGCCAAATCTTCTTTCATTTTCAATTCGCCACAAGCCTTATCAAAGGCTCGAATAAAATTAAAAATAGATACATCTTTTCCGGTAGTCGCTTTCATAGCACTGCGGATAAAATCACTATTGGTTACTCCCGGAACTTCCGCAGGATACTGATACGCCAAAAAAATTCCGTTTCTTGCCCGTTCATCTACCGGCATATCCAATATAGATTTTCCATTCAATAAAATATCTCCTGCCGTAACTTGATATTTCGGGTGTCCCATAATAATAGAAGATAACGTTGATTTTCCCGTTCCGTTCGGTCCCATAATCGCATGAACTTCTCCTGTTCGAATGGTTAAATCCACTCCTTTTAATATCTCCTTATTTTCCACACTTGCGTAAAGCCCTTTTATCTTAATTTCTTCACTCATGGTTTTCCACCTTACCTTCTATATGATACTTTTTACTATAATATAATTTGGAAATTTGTCTAAATATCTCATCATAAGAATCTGTATCCAACACAATATCGGCATACTCTTTCGCACTTTCATTGCTGGAATACGTTACGGCAATATCACTGTTTTTCAAAAGATGATTGGATAACGGAACAGTGGTCAAACCAACAATCCGCAAATCTTTATCCTTACAATACTTTTTAACAACATTCAATTCTTCTACCTTTTTACTGTAAATCTTAACATATTTCAATTCGGGAACAATTTCCGAATGATCGAAATAATCATACACTTGAATCAAAACTTTATCCTTCAAAGAACTTTGTTCGAAATCTTCAATAATTTGATTTACCTTATCTATCTTTTCAACAATCAAATAATATAACACACTTTGTCTCTGTGGATTCTCTCCAAGTGTGAAATTACAATATGCCGCATTCTTTTTGGATTCCATATAAAGTTTTTCACCTATATTATCTATCCTTTTACAATAAATATGTAAAACATCTTGGATAATATAATTTTTAAACGGCGTAATCCCCTTAGAATCCAAATACGCATCGATTTCTTGCGAAACCTCAATCGGTATTTCTTCCGTATATAAATAATTCAACTTTTTCGCATCATACAATGCCGCCCCACTACAACATATTATCGGGTGATTGATTTCCACATCTTTTAAAATATGCATAAAAGTAGTTGGCGTTCTCGTTGTAAATAACGTACAATTCACACCCAAATATACCATATGATTGATTTGATAATTCATATATCCTTGAATTTGATCGGTATCTTTCCTTAAAATTCCTTCTATTCCGATACAAAACAATAAATCCCTATTCTTATTCCATCTCGGGAATCGAAACGAATTCACACCCAAAGCAACCAACACACCGACAATCGTCGATAAAATACGATTAATGCCGAATACCCATTCACCCCAATTATTCGAAATCGTCGCATTGGGATTCACCGTGACAGACAAAAAGGTAAGAATCGCCACAAAAACTGCCGGTCTTTGTTTTAACGCAACTCCTACGATAACAACCAAGATAGAAAAGAAAGCGACCAAAATATAAGGAACAATAAAATCCTTTATTTCCGTTCCTACCAACGTAGGCCAACTCCCTTTACCCCGTATCCATTCGAATATAACCACTAAAAGAATTCCCAATATTCCTCCTATCAAAGAAGCAACACAACGATTCTTAGCTTGTTCTAAACTTCTTTTCTTATCCGGATAAACAGAATATGCCGTCGCAATTCCAGCAAAAAACGGATTATACCACTTAAACGCAAAATCCTTTTCTACATGCGGAATCAATTCTATTGTCTTTAGAAGTATGAAAATCATCAAACAGAAAAAAATACTAACTGCCGTTTTAATGGTTCTCATTCCTATCCTTTTTGTCATACTTTTCCCTCTTTAAACCATATTACTTCACTACAATATTTACAATCTTTTGTAAAACAACAATCACCTTTACAATTTGATGATCTTTGGTATAATTTATAATTTTCGGAGAAGCCAAAGCCATCGCTTCTACTTCTTCTTTGGTCGTACTTGCCGGAATGGATAACTTATCCCGTAATTTTCCATTCACACTTACGGCATAGGTAACGATCTCTTCTTTCGTTAATTCTTCGTCATACTCCGGCCATTTTGAATATGCAATCGTTTCTTTATGTGGGGCAATAGGCGATAGTAATTGAACCAATCCCTCGATAAAACCAATATAAATATGTTCCGCCTTATATGCTTCATTGACAAATATCATCATTTGTGAAATAGCCGTATTAAAACTCAATTCTTCATAATTCTTGGTAACTTTGGCAACGGTTTGATGATATACCTTTTCCAACGTTTTATCATATTCTTTACAAAACTTCTTTTGTCTTTCTTCCGAAGTGACCAAACGATATACTCGATCCAAAAACTTTCTCGCACCCTCGACACCCGCTTCAGACCAAGGCTTAGAAGATTCAAGTGGTCCCATAAACATTTCATAAAGCCGTAACGTGTCCGCTCCATATTCTTCAATAACCTCGTCCGGATTTACTACGTTGCCTCTGGATTTACTCATTTTTTCATTATTCTTTCCCAAAATCATACCCTGATGGAATAATTTTTGGAATGGTTCCTTTACAGGACATAATCCTTGATCATATAAGAAATTCGTCCAAAACCGAGAATACAATAAATGCCCTACCGCATGTTCCGAACCACCAATATATAAATCAACCGGAAGCCAATGCTTCAACAATTCGTAATTGGCAAATTCTTTATCATTTTGCGGATCAATATACCGCATAAAATACCAACTGGAACCTGCAGAACCTGGCATTGTGTTCGTTTCACGCATTCCCTGTTCGTTTTTACTATTCGTATAATGAACCCATTCTGTAGCGTTATTCAAAGGACTTTTTCCAATGACATTCGACGTATAATTCTCCAATTCCGGTAAAATCAACGGCAATTCTTCGTCCGGTAATGCTTCAGAATGATCGGCATAATGAACGATGGGAATCGGTTCTCCCCAATATCTTTGTCTAGCAAAAATCCATTCACGAATACGATAACTGATCTTTTTTTCACCACAATGATGTTCCGTTAACCAATCTAACATCTTTTGGATGGCGGATTGCTTATCCAATCCGTTTAAAAAATCAGAATTGATATGTAATCCATCTCCCTCATACGCTTGTTGAGAAACATCTCCACCTTCCAATACAGGAATAATTTCCAAATGGAATTTCTTGGCAAATTCATAATCTCTACTATCATGAGCGGGAACAGCCATAATCGCCCCCGTTCCGTAACCGGCAAGAACATAATCTGAAATCCAAATCGGAATTTCTTTATTGTTTACTGGATTAATCGCATACGCACCCGTAAACACACCGGTTTTTTCTTTATTCAACTCCGTCCGTTCCAAATCAGATTTAGAGGCACACAATGTCTTATATGCTTCTATTTCTTTTCTTTGAGCCAACGTAGTAATCTTATCTACCAAAATATGTTCCGGAGAAAGAACACAATACGTTGCCCCGAATAACGTATCACAACGGGTAGTAAATACCGTAAATGTATCTTCGTATCCTTTTATTTTAAAAATAATATGAGCACCTACCGATTTCCCTATCCAATTTCTTTGCATTTCTTTTGTGGATTCGGGCCAATCAATCTCATTTAATCCTTCCAATAACCGTTCCGCATAAGCCGGAATATCCATAACCCATTGTTTCATATTCTTACGAACAACCGGATATCCACCTCGCTCGGATTTACCATCGATAATCTCATCATTTGCCAAAACCGTTCCCAATTCTTCGCACCAATTCACAGGCATATCGATTTGTTTTGCCAAACCCGCATTATAAAATTGTTTGAAAATCCATTGCGTCCACTTATAATATTTCGGATCACAAGTCGATACTTCCTTACTCCAATCAAAAGAAAGTCCCAACATTTTTAATTGTCTTTTAAACGTATTTATATTCTTTTGCGTAAACCCTGCCGGATGATTTCCGGTCGTAATGGCATACTGTTCAGCCGGAAGCCCAAACGCATCAAACCCCATCGGGTGTAAAACATTATATCCTTGCATTCGCTTCATTCGGGAAACAATATCCGTTGCGGTATATCCCTCCGGATGTCCAACGTGTAATCCCTGACCGGAAGGATAAGGAAACATATCCAATGCATAAAACTTCGGTTTGGAAAAATCCCAAACATCTGTTTGAAACGTATTATGTTCCTCCCAATATTTCTGCCATTTTTGTTCTATTTTCTTATGATTAAATTCAGCCATATATTCAATCCCTCCAAGATATAGTACATACTTATACTATTGTATCACAAATTCTTCCATTTTTGTAGTACATTTATAATTAAATATTATAAAAAACAGCATTCTATACGATAAATACCATATTTAAATCACAAAAAAAGGCAGAATATTCTACCTCTTTGTTTTACTTTTTATTCACGATCACCTTCGGACCATTTCCTTGCGGTTTTCCCTTTTTTCGAGATAAAATAATCACTATACCAATCGGTAAAACAAACCCAAATCCCAAACCCAACCAATATAGCCAAGCATAAGAATCATACCGATTGATATACTTTACAAGATAATACGCCAAAACACCGAAAATGATATGCAACGCATATAAAATGGGAATAAATCGTTGGGAATCATAAGATAATACGGAAAGTTCTTTTATAACAATAAACATCAAATTCAATAATCCGCTTCCAATTAAAGTAAATACCATAGTATAATAAAAACGAACATCAAAATGAAGAACTATTCCCAATATCCCATCGGTAATACCTGCCAAAATCCATATAAAAAACTGGATAAGTTGAATTATTTTTATTTTTTTCATAATACTCCTATAAAGGAAGAACTGCAGATTTTAACCTGCAGTTCCTTTTTTAAAATCCGAAATATTCTTTTGCGTTATTATAACAAATATCTTCTACAATCTTACCCAACGTATCCAATTCTTCTTTCGGATATTGTCCGGATTCTACCAAATTACCAAGCATTTGACATAACAATCTACGATAATACTCATGACGTGGATATGCCAAGAAACTACGAGAATCGGTCAACATACCCACAGATTGGGCAACCAATCCGACTTGCATAAGCGTTTCCAAATTTTGACGCATACCATCTTGTTGATCCAAGAACCACCAAGCCGTACCGACTTGTACACGTCCTTTTACCCCTTCCTTTTGGAAACAACCCGCCAAAACAGTCAAAGCATAATTATCTCGTGGATTCAAACAATATAAAATAGTCTTCGGCAATTCATCGGTTTCGTCTAACGCACCCAATAACGCCGATAATTTCTCCATGTAATTTTGATCTTCAATCGCATCGAAGCCCGTATCTGGACCAATCTTTTTCAACATAGATTTTGAATTGTTTCTCAACGCACCGATATGATATTGTTGTACCCAACCATATTTATGATACAATCTTCCCAAGAATACCAAAACATACCCTTTATAATAATCTTGTTCCAAATCACTTACCGGTTCATGTTTCATACCCTTTAAGAAAACCGCATTCGCTTGTTCATACGTTGCCGGTGCATAATGCACTACATCTAACGCATGATCGGAAAGTCTAGAACCCATTTCATGGAAGAAAGCAACACGCTCTTCCAATGCTTTTTCCAAATCATGTAAAGAGGCAATTTTATAACCTACCACTCCGGCTAATTGATTTACCCAAGATTCAAACCAATCCAATTCCACATTGATTGCCTTATCCGGACGGAAAGCCGGACGAACATGAACCTTTAATGTTTTATCCGCATTCATTTTCTTATGCCATTCCAATGAATCTACCGGATCATCAGTAGTACAAACTGTATCTACTTTGAATTTATACATCATTTCCCGAGCCGTTAAAGTTTCCAACTTCTTATTCGCCTTATCCCAAATCTTTTTCGCATTTTTCGCATTGATAATATCATCGATATCAAAATATCTTCTCATTTCCAAATGGGACCAATGATATAACGGATTCCCAACAAAATAAGGCATAGATTCTACAAATTGCAAATATTTTTTATAATCATCTTCCGGACCGGAAATAGAATCTTCTTCATATCCTCTTGCCCGTAAACTTCTCCATTTATAGTGATCACCATATCGATCTCCCGCACCCAACCAAACTTCCGCTAAATTACGGAATTTCTTATCTTCATAAATCTCTTTCGGTTGTAAATGACAATGATAATCGATAATAGGCATACCTTCCGCATGCTCATGATATAACTTTTTCGCTGTTTCCGTAGTCAATAAAAAATCCTTATCCATAAAATCTTTCATATCTATATACCTCCTCTTTTCTATAATACTACGCCATCTTTGAAAATAGAAATTTCTCTGAATTGATTGATTTCATTCTTTGTCTTTTTCTTTCCAGAAGCAATATCACAAATCAAATCAATAAAATCGGACAACAACTCTTCCATCGTTTTCTCTCCGACAAGTGCACCGGCATTAAAATCAATCCAATTCGCTTTTTTTGTCGCCATAGCCGTATTTGTCGCCACCTTAACTGTCGGAATAAATCCACCAAACGGCGTACCTCTTCCCGTTGTAAATAATACCATTTGACAGCCTGCGCAACCCAAAGTAGTTGTCGCTACCAAATCATTTCCCGGAGTAGAAGTCAAATTCAATCCATGAGAATGAATTCTTTCTCCCATCTTCAAAACGTCCATAACCTTTGTAGAACCGGACTTTTGCGTACAACCCAAAGATTTATCTTCCAAAGTCGTAATACCGCCGTTTTTATTTCCCGGAGAAGGATTCTCGTAAATAACTTGATCGTGATTCTTAAAATAAATCTTAAAATTATTTACCAAATCCACAATCTTATGGAACGTTTCTTCATCTTTTGCCCGAGCCATCAACAAATGTTCTGCCCCGAACATTTCAGGAACTTCTCCCAATACCGTCGTTCCGCCGTTTAAAGCCATATAATCGGAAAATTTACCCAAAAGCGGGTTGGCTGTTATACCTGACATACCATCGGAACCACCACATTTCAATCCTACTCTTAAAACGGAAATCGGTTGTGTGGTTCTCTTATCCGATTTCATAACATCATATAATTCTTTTAATAATTTTACACCTTCTGCCACTTCGTCTTCCACTTCTTGACAAATCAAGAATCTCGTCCGGCTTTCATCATATTCTCCCAACGTTTCCTTAAATGCCTTCATTTGATTGTTTTCACAACCCAATCCCAACACCAAAACACCTCCGGCATTTGGATGTTTTACCATATTTTGTAAATATGTTCTGGTCATAATATGATCTCCGCCCATTTGCGAACAACCGAAAGGGTGATTAAATGTATATACTCCATCGATAGCGGAAGTATCATATTTTTCTTTAAATTCCCGAACCATCGCTTGAGCTTGACCGGAAACACAACCAACTAACTGAACAATCCATAATTCATTGCGGATTCCGAATTCACCGTTTTTACGAGCATATACATCTACCGTCTTATTCTTTTTAATCGTTTTTACATCGGCAAAATCAGGGTGATATTCATAGTCAAATACATCATTCAAATTGGTCTTTGTATTTTGAACATGAACATGACAACCTTTCGCAATATCTTGCGTAGCATGTCCGATAGGACAACCGTATTTAATAATATTTTCCCCTGTTTTAATATCTTTCAAAGCCACCTTATGGGCTTGAGGAATATCTTCTTTTACCGTTACACCGTTCACAACTTCCCCTTTGGAAAAGGGACGCAATACTACGGCTACATTGTCCTTATCATTGATGATAATATAATCGTTCATAAACTCACCTTTAACTCAATATTTTTATTTTAAAACCGCTTTTAATGCCTCACGCATCGGCATCGTTACTTGTGCATATAACGCTTCTGTTACAAAATCCGTTACACCGGCAATGGTATTCAAATCCTTACCCCAATGGTCTTTCCAACCCAATACATTGGAAACCAACTTCTTCGCTCCCGCTTTTGTACCATCGAATTCTTCCCATAATTTACGGAAAGCCTCAATAAACTTCGGATCATCTGCCAAATGGATTTCGGCATTATTTTGTATCGGTCTTACTCCCCTATAGAATACCATTAACGCAGCCAAACTGAATAACGCATGACTCGGTAAAATTTCTTTATCTAAATTCTGTAAAACCGTTGGAAGAACTCTTTCTTTATATTTCGTTACAGAATTCAACGCAATACTCATCAATTCATGACGAACATACGGATTCATATATCTTTCCAATACGGAATTGGAATACGCAATCATTTCATCTTTCGGAATCGCAATCGTAGGAATTACCTCATTAAAAATAAATTCTCTAACAAAAGTTCCCAACTGTGGATCTTCGATTGTTTCCCGAACCGTATCAATACCGGCTAAATAAGAAACGGGAACCAACGTCGTATGAGAACCGTTTAAAATTTTAACTTTTCTTTGTTTATAAGGCACAATGGAATCTACAAATAAAACACTTAAATTTGCCTTATCGCAAGGAAGTTTCTTCTTTAATTCTTCCAAATTCTTCTTCGCTTCTTGTTTATCTTTTACCGTTTGAGCATCAATACACCATAAATGGAATATTTCTCCCACAACCATATTCTGATCTTGATATCCCAAATCCAATTGGAATTGAGCCGCATCATTTCTCGGATATCCCGGAACAATTCTATCTACCAACGTATTATAAAATTTATTTTCCGTTTCAATCCATTTTATAAACTTCGGATTCAAATGATTATGGTTGGCAAGTTGAACCAATACCTCTCTTAGTGTTTCCCCATTATGGTCAATCAATTCACAAGGAATAATATATAATCCTTTTTTACCGGCTTCATATCTTTTTTGTAAGAATGCCAACAATTTTCCAGGATAACTATTCGGGCATTTCGTAAAATCCGTATCATTCGGATCAAAAGCGATTCCCGCTTCCGTCGTATTGGAAATAACGAATTCCAAATCATCACTTTCCGCATATTTCAAATACTTATCATATTGTTCGAACGGATTAATAAAATCCTGAAGACATTGAATTACTTCAGACTGACGAACAGCCTTTCCGTCTTGTAATCCTTGTAGATACAATGTGTATAATCCATTAGCTTCCTGTAATTCTTTACAACGGCCGAATGGCATCGGTTGAACAACCACAACTCCTCCATCAAAAACATTTGCCTTATTCATTGAATTTATAATCCAATCAATGAAAGCCCGAAGGAAGTTTCCTTCCCCGAATTGCATTACTTTTACTTTTCTTGCTTTTTTCTCTTTTACCGTTTGAATCAACGGTAATGATTGAACATTTTCCACAATTTTTAACCTCCATTTGCACACTTGTGATATGTGCGTTATTCTTTAGAATAATTGTATCACTTTATCCATCAATAGTCAATTCATTCCAATCTGCCATTTACATAAAAAAAGAAAATCCCATTTCCGAGATTTTCAAAAAAGTTTACTTATGATATGGTTCATGTCTTAATATTTTAAAACAACGATAAATCTGTTCCAATAAAATAACTTTCGCCAATCCATGAGGAAAAGTCATTTTAGAAAAACTTAGTCGATATTCCACATTATCCAAAATATTTCTCCCAAGTCCCAAAGAACCGCCGATAATAAAACAAATATGTCCGTTTTGATAAGAAAAAATCGAATCCATCTTATCCGCCAATTCTTCACTGTCAAGTGCATTTCCTTTCAAATCCAAAGCGATATTAAACGATCCTTTTGGTAAAACCTTCAATAATTTTACCCCTTCTTTTTGCCGAATTCCTTCGATTTCTTTATCCGAAGGATTCTCACAAATCGCTTCATCTTCCACCGTAATACACTCTATTTTACAAAACTTTGAGATTCTCTTTTCATACTCGAGAACCGCTTCTTTCCAAAATCTTTCTTTCAAACTTCCCACACTTAATATCGTTATTTTCATATTTCATACTCCTTAGAAGGAACTGGAGAAGTTATCACAAACTCTATATTCGACGTATCCACCCCATACTCCTTTAAAACCTGTTCTCTGGTCATTTCGACAATTTGCGTCAAATTACATTCCTGAGAAATATGAGCGTGCATTACCAACTTAGTTTTATCTCCTATAATATGGGCAAGAGTTACCATGGAATCCTCATTCGATAAATGCCCATGATTGGATAAAATCCGCATTTTTAATGCATACGTTCGATTCGAATGCATCAAAATCGTCGGATCATGATTGCTTTCGAGAATATATGCTTCCGCATTATAAATCATAGGATACAATGCCTCATGAACATAACCCGTATCCGTAATATAAACCAATCTTTTTTTCTCATCTTCTATCACAAAACCAACCGATTCTACCGCATCATGAAAAGTCGGCAAAACCTGTATTTTTAAATTATAATATTCAAACGAAGAATAAAATATCGAATTTTCTATTCTATTCAATAAAACAATACTTCCATTGTTCAACCTTTTCTCCATCAATTCCGCCAAACTCGGTTGCCTCTTTTTATTGTTTTCTAAAATCCAATGATACGTTCCCACAGTCAAATAAATCCGTAACGTATCATACTTTAAAACCGTAGGCAACGCTCGTATATGATCGATATGTTCATGGGTAATAAAAACCAATTGAATATCGTGTAAAGTTAAATTATAATCCAATAAGTTTTCTTCTAAACTCTTCTTACTTATTCCAACATCGATAAGAATATTAAAACTCTTCGTTTGAACCAATGTACAATTCCCGGCAGAACCGCTTGAAAAAACTGAAATTTTCACATTTTTCACCAAACTTCCCAAAAAGGATTATACCATAAAAAATAAAAAGCCTCAAGAGAGGCTCTACTAAGTTAAACTAGCCAAGCAGTACCGATAATAACTAACAAAATAAACAAAACAAGGATTAAGGCATAGCCATATTCATTACCACCACAGCCACAAGTATTTTGTGCCATAAGACTAGCACCTCCTTCCTTCCCTCAGTAATATAGTATGTAATTTGTAAAATTACATTTAGGGATTATGCCTAAATACAGAAAACTCAGTTGAAAATTTTGTTTTTTATTGCATTTTAAACCTAATAATGTTATGATATTATGTGCTATAGTTTAAATTTAGATAGAAAAGGAGTTTAGATTTATGAGTAAAAAATCAAACAAGATACCACGCAAATTGTTAACTGCCACAATGTCTTGCGTGTTCATGATATCATTATCTTCTTGTTCCGGTGCGAGAAATAACTATGGTAATTTGGAAAAAGATGCCGTTTACGCATCAAGCGGAAATCAAACTGTAACCAATAAAGAGTTATGGAATGAATTAAAATGGGACGCTTCCTCCAAATTGGAACAACAAATAAACAATGTTGTTCTATATGACCAATTAGATAAAATTTCTCTCGTTATGGATAAAAAAGATAATTATGATACCTTAACCAACGAGGAGAAGGAAAAATTCGAAAATCAAGAACAATTCAATCATTTGGCGGAACAATATTCCAATCGATTGATTGACTATGTCGTTCAAGATATCTATAATTTCAGTTTTAAATCCGAATCCTATTGGGAAGATTTGGAAGAAGTAACAGAGATCGACAAAAAACGATTGGAAGCAAAATACATTGATGAATTATATGTAAATTACAGAGTTTCAAAAATCGGTGAGGCAGACATCGAAGATTTAATACTAAATGCAAGTGAAGAACAACCAGACAATTATTTAACTATCGCAAAAGGAATACCGACTTTATATTATCCTTTACTTGCCAAAGAAGTATTGGCGGAAGAAAAATTATTGGAAGAAGCCGATGAAGCAAACGAAAAAGATAAAGATGCAGAGGACGATAATTTAGGATATTTCACCAATACGGATTACATATCCAAATTTAAAACGGAATATGCCAACCAACATAATTTGAATTTAATATTGATTCGCTTCGCAACTCAAGACGAATACGAAGATACGTTAAGAGCGTTCGGTATTAAAGTCTACAATAAAAAATTCTATTATGTTAACGGTGTAGATCCGGAAACCAATACGGAACGTTCTTATTCCGATTATTGTGATTATTATGACGATTTATCCAATAGTAAACTGACATTAGAAAACGAAGAGATCGACCATAATCGTATGATTGAAATATTCATACAAATCTACAATTACTTATATAATGGATATCGTACAACTTTAACCGGCGGACTTACCGATTTACCGAGTGTCAACAAACTGGAAGATTTAAGAGCCGTAACCAGAGAAATCGTAAATGCGGGGGATTTGGAAAACATCACTCCGAATGCGATTGCGGCATTAAAAGAAAACAACTTGGAACAAACTACTTTCAACAAAGAAGATTTAGATAAAATCAGTTCTAGTTTTTCAACCTATTTATATGAATCATTGGATTTAGAAAAAATACCATTCTCTACTTCTACTCAAGCCTATAACAGTAGTTATTACATTGCGTATAAGTTCGCAGAAGATACTCCTATATCCGATTTATATAATAAGGAATTAACCGATGACGAAATTATCGAAATCATCACCAAAGACGAAAATAAAGAAATCAAAGATTCTTTATATCATCTTTTAATCAAAGATAGATTGACCGATACGACAATCAATTCTTATGTAGAGGAAGAAACCGATAAAGTCAAAGTCAAAATCTACAATGAAGCAATGGAAATCACGTATTCCACAAGTCATACAGATTATTCCAAAACCATTTCCAAGAATAAAAATAAAAATGTTTTAGCAACGTTGGAATATAAAAAGAAAAAATGGAATTTCAATTTAATGGCAGACGATAAAGATAAAAATTCTTTGGTTATAGCCGGTTCGAAAGAAAAATATGGAGCATTCAATGAATTGGAAAAAGAAAGCGGACAAACTACCGCTATCGATATTCTTTCCAAAAAAATAATCAAGACTACCGATGCTTACACCAAAACCAATGAAGACAGAGATTTCTTCAATAACTATATCGAAGCAATTTTATTCAATTTCGCCAACGAGGGATATTCAGCAAGTGGTTATCCTTCTTCTATCGGAAAATACAATTTCTTAATGCTTTATTTCCATTCTGCGGATATTGATTTTATAATCGATGATTATTACAGAGTTCAATTTGCTTCTACCGAATTATTAACCGATTATTCCAGCGACAAATTGATTTCCTTTATAAAAAATTATACCGATAAATCTTACGATAACTATTTCTCTTTACAAGGTTCTCGTTTGGTAGTATCTTTTGATGGAAACGACGATACGGAAGCCGATGATGTAAAAGATTGGAAAGAAAAAATCGTCACTTTGGAAGGAACCGAAGTAACATTGGAAAAAGCGGCAAAATCTTTATTATATGATTTCTATAAAGAAGTCAACGCTTCTACCGATGAACATGAAACAAAATTAAATGATCTTGTCGAAGAATTTAACGATAGTGCCAGAGTCGCTTTCGATGAAAATCCGATATTGGCTGAAAATCAATGGGCAAAATATAGAAAAGTCGGATTAAAAGTATCTATGGAAGAATTTACGGCAACCAACACCTCAACGGATATTGATTTCAATTTAAAACAAAGATTATTCGATTATGCTAGAGGATTTGGCGATAACGGAGAAGTTTATCAATACTTTATTAATAATACTACTCCTACAAGTTATATCGAACCGATTACACCGGATTGCGTAAATGAAGATGATACACAATGGGTTGAAACAAAAGACGGATACAATTTAATATTGGTTGATCAAGGAGAAACTCACCCTTCCGCTAAATGGGAAAAAGAAGATCACGATGAAGACTTACTACAAAATATAACATTGAAATATAATGAAGAATATATCACAATCGGAGATATTTATAACGAAGAAGATAAATTAAATGATAACCAAATCAAATTATATCTTTTGGAATATATTTCTTCTAACACCAATACTCTTATTCCTACTACGATTTCTTCTGCTTGTACAACATTCTTATCTCCTGTAATAACCCGATTCACAGGTGAGGAAACACAACGGCAAATCCTATTGGAATATATAACCAATCAGTCTGGGGCAATTCAATTTACCACTGACGCAGACAATCAAAATCTACAGAAGATTTTGGAAATCGATCAACGGACCGTAGACGATTACAACGAATTATACGGTGATACAACTAAAACCTCCAACAGTTTCCCTGACTGGTGGACAGAACTTAGTGCTTATTTAAAGGGGGCGAAGTAAAATGAAAAAGATAAAACGAATCTTTGTAGGAGTCATCGCATTCATTTTATTAATTACGGTTGCCTCTTGTAAAGGAAAAGAAAAACCGCGAAATCAAGAAATTCCTTATGGAAATTTAGATTTAAACCAAGTGATTGCCGAAAGTAAAGATAAAGGCATAACTCTTAATTTGGGAACTTACTACTCTCGAATCCGTGCCAAAGGCTATGATCTTTTCTTGGAATTGTTGAAAAAAGAATTATATAAAAATGAATACAACGCATTAAATAAATTAATTCAATCCAATTCGGTAAACGATCTATCCGATGCGGAATTAAAAACATTATCTTTTGAAGAAAATCAAAAAATTTCCGAACAAAGATATAATGAAATCAAAGAAAGAACCGTAGAAAGAATGTCTACCAATCTTTTGAATTCTATATTTAATTCCACCGATCCTTTCACGATTGAAAGCATGAAGGAAAAAGATAAAGATATTGCTATAACCAAATTTATTGAATCTATGGCAAGAAAAGGCTATACGCTAACAAAAGAACAAATCGTTTATTCTAAAAACGAAAACGAAACAATGATTTTGGATTTAACCAAACTTCCTCAACAAGTTTATGATTCCGAATTATTATCTCGTGCAGAAGATTTCTACGCTCAGAAAGAACTTTATAAAATAGCCGGTTTGGAATATTTGAACGAAGGAACAGACGATGAAGAAAAGAACGACAATTACTTATTTAGTGAAGATTCCATTTCTTCTTCCTATGACTCTTCTTATAAAACATTTGGTACATATAAGGCTATCATTATAACCTTTAATTCCCGTAGAGAAGCCCAACAGGCTATGAATGCGTTAGGTCATGAAATAACAGAAAACAATGTTGAACAATCCTATTTGGATTTATATAATACATATTATTCTTGTTATGGAGTACAAACATTAGATAGCGATAAATTCGATTTTACCGTTTCTTTAAAGAAAAACGAATTGAACGATATATCTTCTTCTGTTAATACTTTGATTACCGAAACATTAGAAGACGGAGAATTCTTAACCGAACCGAGAAACTTAAATAATAAGTATGTTTTAGCATATCGTATTTCTACAACATACGACTACGAAGAAAAAGAATTCGAAGAATTAGATCAAACAACAAAAAATGCATTGACAAACGATATAAAAGTAAACTTAGTTCAAGCCAATTCTTCTTCTTACGTTTCTACCGCTTTTAATGAAGCATTGGAAAAGAATACCATAGAAATTTATGATCCGTCTTTCGAATATCATTTCCGAACTTCTTATACCGATTATTACGATTTGATTTCAACCAAAAACGAAAATATCGGGAAAGATATTCTATTCCGTTTTAACGATACATTATATAAAGTAGAAGATTTCTATACTATGGCTTCTACAAGATTAGGAGCAAGTATCATTACGGAATATTTCCAACAAGAATATGTATTGAAATACGAGGACGAATTTGTTACCGAATCCACAAACAAAGCCAATACGGAAGAATTGGATAAAGCGATAAAAACATTCAATCAAAATAAGAATCAAACCTATCCGAAAGCCATCGGTTTAAAAACTTATTTATTGAATGCCTATGGATACGAAACCAAAGACGATGTAATAAAATACTATTACAAAGCCGCAAGTTGCCTATCTTCTTATAAGGCAAAAGTTATGTTTGACGAATGGGCAACAGACGAACATGGTATAAGCGATGATGCAATGCGAATTTTACAAAAAATACTACAAGTTGGAAATAAAACCTATGAAACATTATTCGAATTAAATGTAGACCACATCTTGATTAACATTGATTACAATGCCGACGGAACCCCGGACGATCCGGAACAATTTATTTCCGAAAACAACATTGATGTCAATGATTTCGAAACAGAAATCACCAAACTTGCTCAAGCAATCTATCAAGAAGCAATCTACGAAGACTATAAAGACAATGATTTATATGCTACATTGGCTTATATCGTAAAACAATATAACAAAGGCGAAGAGTTACGTTCTCAACCAGGAGTAACTTGGGATACCTTTAAACAAAAATACAACTTCTTATTGACTGCCGAGCAATTAGCCGCAGATTCCGATATTACACAAGATTCTGTATCGAATTTCGTTACACCATTTGCCGATTATCTCAAAGATATGTATAAGAAGGCTACTTCCGATGATACCGAAATCGATGAACATGGTAATTTCTTTACCGTTGAAGACGGGAAATTAACCAAACCAGAAGAGGCTGCAAGCATTACGGCAAATACCTTATGTAAAACCGTATATGGCTACCATTTAATCGTATTAAATGAATACGACGGTCCGGAGTCATTAAGATTCACAAAAGAAAGTAACGACTCCAACGGTTACCAAGAAAAAATTCAAGTATTACTTCACGAAGATGAAGACGACGAAACAAAGAATATCTATGTGGAATTGAGTTCTTATAACGAATTCCCAGAGGAAGCAAATATCAATCAATTATTTATCTACTATGTTCAAACAAAGAACGGAGATCAATCTTCCTTAGATTCCAATATTTCGGAATTATTATCCTCTATGTTCACTACGGCAATCAATGCCTACTCTTCTTCTAATTTCCAAACCGTATTATTATTAGATGAAATTCATATTACTTCTTCAAATGAAACAATTTCCAATTTGATTCAAACAGAAAGAAACTATTATGCAAACTTGGTAATAAATTACGACGAGGAAAAAACAACATTGAAGTATTATGATGAACAAAGCGGAAATTATCAATTATGGACCGATCCGAATATGAATTCCGCTTGGGAAAGACCAAATCAAAAATAATAAAATCAAAAAAAAGGGATTATCAAAATTGATCCCTTTTTCTTTTGGCTTTAAAACCAAACATATTATTTTTAACTACCAACATAATACCAATTTAGTTGTTTATTTATAATTAATATACTTTTTATTTTATCAAAGATAACGCCAACCGATGTTTTTGATAATCAATATCAATTACATATACATGAACACTATCTCCAACACTCAATATATCCGTAGGGTGATTAATTTTTTGAGTAGACATTTTGGAAATATGGATAAGCCCATCATATTTTACTCCACAATCGACAAACGCACCGAAATCCACAACATTACGAACCGTTCCATCTAATTCGTCCCCTATCTTAATATCCTCAAAATGCATAATATCCTCTCTTAATTTCAACCCTTGATAATCTTCTCTTATATCCCTTAATGGTTCTTTAAACGCCTCTAAAATATCATTTAATGTATAAGAATCCAATCCCGTCTTCTGCATTACTTCTGTATGATTTAACCCTTCAATCGCTTCTTTGATTTCCTCTGTTCCCAATTTTGTACCATCTAAATTCAACATATCTAAAACTTGGAAAGCCTTATCATAACTTTCCGGATGAATGGAAGTCATATCTAATATATTTTTCCCATCTAAAATCCTTAAAAAACCAACACATTGCTCATACGTTTTAGGGCCAAGTTTGCTTACTTTTTTCAATTCTTCCCTAGTATAAAATCTTCCTTGATTTTCTCTATACGCAATAATATTTTTAGAAATTGCCTTAGACAATCCCGAAACATATGACAACAATGATACAGAAGCCGTATTCAAATTCACTCCTACCTTATTTACTGCGTCCGTTACCACATCGGATAAGGATTTATTTAGTTTATTTTCGGCAACATCATGTTGATATTGTCCAACTCCTATGGATTTGGGATCAATCTTTACCAATTCAGCAAGCGGATCTTGAATTCTTCGAGCAATCGAAATGGCCGAACGTTGTTCCACAGATAATTCCGGAAACTCTTCTATCGCAAGTTCAGAAGCGGAATATACCGACGCTCCCGCCTCACTGACAATCACATATTTCGTAGACAAATGATTTTCCCGAATCACTTCGGCAATAAAACTTTCCGTTTCTCTGCTTGCCGTACCATTGCCTATGGCAATAATTTCCACATTATATTTTTTTACCAAATCTACAATCGTCTTTTTCGACTTTGCCAATAAAACCGGATTAATATCTACCCCTTTTGCCTTTTCATTCGGATAAATAACGCCAATTTCCAATACTTGACTTGCGGGAGAAATAACCGCTAGTTTACAACCTGTTCTAAAGGCAGGATCTACTCCTAAAACAACTTTTCCTTTCATCGGTGCTTGTAATAAAAGATTTTTTAAATTCAAAGAAAAAATATGAATTGCTTGTTCTTGAGCCTTATCCGTTAAAATAGTTCTAATCTCTCTAGCGATAGACGGAGCGATTAATCTTTTATAAGAATCCGAAATCGCTTCTTTTAACTCCGTATCAAATATAGAAACCCGATTATGAATCACTTTGTATATCAAATAATCCACATCTCTTTGTGGCTGTAATTCCAAATTAACAGAAATCACATTTTCGTCCTCTGCTCGATTTATCGCCAATACTCGATGTGGTTTAATTCTACCTACATTTTCGGAAGAATCATAATAATTTTTATACTTTTCTTCCGGATCGGAAGCCGTATTCTTTTTCTTACATTGAATCGTTCCGTATTTTAGTGCGGCGTCCCGAATATACTTCCGATATTCGGCATTATCGCTAATTCTTTCGGCTACAATATACTTCGCTTGTGTAATAGCCTCTTCTGCCGTTAAAACCTTATCTGTTATAAACCGGGAAGCAATTTCCATTTTATCCCCGTTTTGCCATAATTTCATCATTATGTCTGCCAAAGGCTCCAATCCCAACGCAATCGCTTCCGTCGCTTTCGTTTTCTTCTTTTCCTTATATGGTCGGTATAAATCTTCCACTTCTATTAATTTGGTAGCCGAACGAACTTGAAAAGACAATTCCTCCGTAAGCATTCCTTTTTCTTCTATCAATCGAATAACATCATTTTTCCGTTTCTCTAAATTGACACCGTAATTATACTGTTCCTCAATTACTCGTATTTGTTCTTCATCTAATCCACCCGTCAATTCTTTTCGGTATCTAGCAATAAAAGCAACAGTTTTATCGTCCTTTAACATATCCAAAACAGATGTTATTTGTTTTTTTGTAATAGATAAATTTTTACTTATCTCTTCAATAACTATATCACTTAAATATTCCATTTTTTCCTCCAAAAAATAAGGCCTTCCTAAGAAGACCTCTGTTTTTTATTCTTCATTCTTAAAATCGTCGGCAATATAATTCATAAATTGCGGTATCGCCGTCGTAATCATCGTATTGATATCCGTCGTTACCAACTTATCGATTTTATAATCCGTTCCCCGAATATTCAAAGAATCTTTCAACAATTCCCCATTTTCCATATAAGTAAAGAAAAAATTCTCTGTAGAATCCTCTTTCCCTCCGAAAATGGTATCCTCTAATAAATTCATATTCGTTCCAACACTTGTATCTACCAAATAAAGTTCCAAACTTTCTCCCTCTTCTGTTTTCTTCGCATTGATTGCCTTTTGTAAATCAATCAATCGATTCAACAAATCTTTATGGGAACTATTATAATTTTCATCTTCACTATCCGGATAAAAATTCGAAGGATTATAAGCGAATATGAAAATATGTTGTTTATGTAATCCTGTCTTATTCTGCGGGTTAGTATAATCCAATGTAATATAATTTTTCAATCCGGCATAAGATGCCTTTTTAAAACTAACCTCTTCCACCGTATCAAAATAATCCACTATATCTTCTGTTTCTTCTGCCTTTTTATTGAAATGCACTCCCAAAGGAATACCTACGGCAAGCCCCACAATAATAACAGCACATATAATTATCCAAAGTATTTTATTCTTATAAAATGGTACCTGTTTCTTTTGATTTGCGACCGCTTTATTCGAAATTTTTCTATTTACTTTCGCCATATTTTGCGTCATCTCCTAATTCATATCTTATATGTTATTTTATCATAATTTTCCTTATCTTACAACTGTTTTAACAAAAAAATAGAAGTAAGCATTTTTGCTTACTCCTATCAGATTGTTGACAAATCCTTAGTTTTTTTGAAATGAAACTAAGGGTTTGTCTTTTTTATGTGGATAATTCAATT
>CANQDJ010000013.1 GCA_947592005.1 uncultured Anaeroplasma sp. | reverse complement strand
AAATAGGGTACCCCCTAATTTGGTAAATACCCCATTCCCCCTTGACCCCCTAAAAAGTTAAAGGGCCAAATAAAATAAAAACCAGCAGGTGCTTTCACCTGCTGAATATTTTATCGAACAATCTTAATTGCCGTACAATTCGTACACATCAACATCTTTAACGCATCGGAATCAAAATACTCGGCATAAATAATCAATTTCCGATCCAGTGTACCTCTTGCCTTAACATGTAAAACATTTCCTTTGGTAACAATATGCAATGTCTTTAAAACATCGATTGTAATTTCATCGCCATCAATAAAATGATTACATAGTGTATCTAAATAAATCGTTGCCTCTACCTCTTCTTCTTGAAGATCTTCTCCTTGAATTACAGGCAAAAAATCAATCAAATCTTCCGGCATTTCCGCAGGAATGCTTCGAACATTCATTGTAGAATACAAATAATCCGTACTCATACCCAATGTCGCAAGAATCGCTTCTCCATTCGGAATTAATTGTGGTAAATAATTGGTAGGCTCATAATTTCGTTTCGGTTTTACACCCCGAGTAGCCATCATAATATCCACCAATTCCTTAAAATGTTTTAATCCTCTCGGAGAACGAACTTTAATCATTGTCGGAACATCTTGATACTGTTTCTTTTGAGAAACATCTTTAAAATGATATTTAGAATCCACCAAAGACAATGGATCGATTGCCAAACATACTTTCAAAGATTTACCACCCAACGCTACTTTCGCAACCAAACCCTTATATCGGAACGTTTCACATCTTGAAGAATATCTTCCCTTTGCTCGATATAATTGTAAATAATTCTTAATCTCATTATAATATTCCTTCGTTTCATACGGAGCGAACATCATACGAGTATTAAATTTACGTTTAATCTTTTTCGGAGCACCATTTTCGTCTACTATACTAACTTCCGGAACCAAAATATCTTTTTCTTTCGCTGTAGGAACTTCTTCAACCATAACTTCCTCCGGTTCTTCCTCTTCAACAGCCTCTTCCTCGACAGGTTCTTCTTCCTCTTCCGGCTCCTCTTCCTCTTCTTCCATATCTACCGGATTACCTTCTTCATCTACATAAACAACCTCTTCAACAGGTTCCTCCACAGGCTCCTCTACCGGCTGTTCTTCCACTGGTTCTTCTACCGGCTCTTCCACAGACTCTACAATTTGTTGTGTCTGTTCAATAATAATCGGTTCTTCTTTCTTTGCTTCCTCAACCGGTTCTTCTGCCTCTTCGATAATTTCTTCCGCAGGTTTCTTATAGAATATATAACGGAATACTTGTAATACAATCGCTAAAATCAACGCAACACATACGACGATTAAAACAATCAATAAAGAGATAGGATTTTGTAACTTTTCCATAGAAGCGGTAAAAGCCACAATAAAATAAGGAATCGCCATTACACCAGTTAGCATCAAAATATTAACGATGGAATCCACTGCCTTAATTTCATGAGAACGATTATGTCCTACAACAAACAATAATATCAATAAAAGAATCAACACACCCGCTACACAATAATTCGCCACATTGATAAATACATCATTGAAATTCAAAGAAGCAATTCCGAAAAAGGAACTCAAATTAGCATATCCTTCAGACCGATAAGCCGGAATGACAACTGCGGCAACCAAAACCATAGCCACAACAATAGAAATCGAAATATCATATTTAGAATGCAAATCCGCATAATAATAATTCAATTTCCAACGAGATGGTTTTTCTTCTACAAATACATAAGACGCACCACGAATCAATAAACTCAACGTTACGCCCATCGTTAAAAACAAAATTTGTTCATATTGTTCCGGAGTAAATTTATTTGTGCAATAAATCATACTTGAAAGTCCCGTAAACATCACAACGGCAAACAACGCATCTACCAATGTAGCATGGTTATTGGTTCGATATGCAGATAAAACCAAAGTAACCACAATTAAACCAATAGAAATACCATTTCCGTATTGATCTAAAAATACCATAAAATTTCCCATTTTATCGTATAAATAATAGAAAACAATACTCAATACCATTCCCAAAACCAAAATACATATCGGATTAAAGCGATTGCATAAAGAAGATACAAAATACTTCATACCAATCTTCTCTTGATTATATCTTGCGAAAACAAACCGAACGACAAGTTGTGTCAACAAAATATCCAAGACAACCGCATAAGTAATAATTGCCGCATAATTCGGATTGGGATTAATGGATAACGTTACAACCGCACCAATAGAAGATAAAAAGCCCGTAAAACGTAAGAAATCCAAAAACTCGATTTTTTTATCTTTTAATCCCGATAACCCTATTACCGCAATACCGATAAATAGAGCGTAAAGGCAACCTGCCATTACCAAACTCAACGTATTGGAATCCGTTCCTCCCAAAAAATTACCGGTATGAATACTGATATAAATAATCGCAGTAAATAATAAAGATACCAGAATGGACGGAATAATTCCGAATGTTTTACATAATCCGTATAAATAATTTCTTTTCATTTTTACCACCTTTATAGCATTATATCTTTATTTTATTATTTTTATCCAATAATTTCAAGAAAAAAAGGCATATTAAAAAGAATTTTTCCATTTTTATTCCTTATTTTGATAAAACTTTTATTTTCCATATATTTTCGAAAAAAATTTCCTCTTTTACAACAACAATTTTCCTATTCTCTTTTTGAATACTATTTACTATCCCTTTCCGAATCCGATACCCACTTTTATCATAATATATAATTTCAATTATGGATCCCTTTCGAATTATAGAAAATACCTCATTTAATTCCCTTTCCTCTTCTTTATTTAACTCCTTCTTTTCCGTAATATATATCTCGGCTTCTTCCAATAATTCAAAAAATCCATTCAATGCTCGAAATGGCATAAATTGCTTGGCACGATCATTCGGCATTATGACCACCGATTAATCGATTTCTTTTCTTTGTCGTGGCTTTCTCTTCCAAATCCATACCTTTTAAAATCGCATTCTTTCCGTATTTTCTTTGAAGAAATAAAATCGTTTCTTGTAGATTTTGTTCCTTCTTTTCAAAAAACAAATCCGTAAACAAATCGACCGTTCGATATGTTTCATCAATCAATTTCCCAAAACCGATTCCTATTACCCGAATAGAATATTTTTATGTGCCGAACGAAAAAATACATTCGTAAAATATTCTACGATTCTTCGATACGAATTCGTATATTCTTTCAAAGAAACACTTCCACCCGTCTTATTTATTGTTCGATCGGCATACCCAATCGATAAATAAATTCTTCCACATACCAACTTTTTGGCAACTAAATTCAAAACATGAACCTGAACCATCTCTTTTAAAACCAAAAAGGCCTCCTCATATTCATACTCTTCCCATAAAATCTGTCGAGAGGATATCGTTCTGTTTTTCGGTTTATATAAATGAATATCTTCTATCGTACAAGGCTCCATTCCCCAACTATGATCGATCAAATATACCGCATTTGCCCCAAATTCTTTTTTTAATACTTCCTCTTTTAAATGGGCTACCGCATATAAACTATATGCTCGATATTTTTCCAACCGTTTCGCCGTTTGAGTATGAATATTCCAAATATCCGTAATCGGTGTATGAAACCATATCGTTTGTCGAAACAACATTTCATTCAAATATCCAATATGATTCTCGGAATGCTTTGCCAATATATCCAATGCCACCTTTGCCAAAAACAAATTCGATCCAATCCCACAGGCTGAGGATATTCTCGTCGTAACATAGATATCTTCCATAATCTCCAACGCCAGTTCTTCCGGCGTTTTTTTATATAACATCGTATAATCGGTAATATCTAAAAAACATTCATCGATAGAATATACAAAAATATCCTCTTTCGCAAAATACTTCAAATAAATCTTATAAATATTTTTCGAATACTCCATATACAATCGCATTCTCGGCTTCGCTATAATATATTGAATATTCTCGGGAATTTCAAATAATCGACATCGATTTTTCACTCCCAAATTCTTTAATTTCGGAGAAACAGCCAAACAGATTGTCGTCTTTCCCCGACTTTCATCTGCCACAACCAAATTGGTATCAAACGGATCCAAATTTCGTTCAACACATTCCACCGAAGCATAAAAAGTTTTCAAATCGATACATAAATACACTCGTTCCATAAAATCACTACCCGAAAATAGTATTACCAATGAAAATAAAATTATAAAAAAAATCGGACACAATACCTATTCTATCGGTATCATATCCGTATCTTTCTATTTTTATTTTATTCCGAATCCTTTGTCTTATCTCGGGTAGAAATATAAAAAATCGCACTCGCACCCGGACCGACATGGGCACCAACAACAGGAGAAATCTGAGTCGTCGTATATCCTTCCGGTAATATATCTTTTAAATAATTCTTTAATTCGGTAACATTTTCCACATGATTGGAATATCCGAAATCCACCATATAGTTTGAATCAATCGGCCATTCATTGATAAAGTCTTTTGTTTTCATAAAAGCGTGTTTTAACCCACGTACTTTCGCAATCGGTTCCAATTTTCCAACAGAATTCAACATAATCACCGGTTTCAACTGTAAAAGATTACCCAAAACCGCACTCGTCTTGGAAAGCCTACCGCCTCGATACAAATATTCCAACGTATCAGGAACGGAAAAAAACATAATATGGTTTATCATATACTCGATTTCATTCAACACATCTTGAATCGTTTCAAATTCTTTAGCCAATAAACTTAAAATCATAACCCGAACACAACCCAAAGCGGTTTTGGAATCAATGACATAAATCTCTTCCTCTTCCATCATATCTCTGGCGATACAAGCCGCTTGATATGTTCCGCTTAACACTGCCGCAATCGGCAAAACAATGGGAATTTCTCCATTTTCTATACATTCCTCAAATGCCTTTGTAAATTCCATCGGTGGAACTTGTGACGTCTTCGGGAATTCCTTTTTCTCCGAATTGAAAAACGGAAGTCCCGATTTCTTTTCGGAAGAACCGAATAACAAATCATAGAACGCATCGGTAGAAATATCGATTCCGTCTAAATAATCCTTATTCTTAAATTGCAACGTCAAAGGTAATACCTTAACGCCATATTTCTTCGCTTCTTCTTGGGTAATGCCTGAACTTGAATCTGTAATAATTTTATATTTTACCATATTTTTTCTCCATATTTTTAGGTGAATTCACCATTATTTTAAATAACTAAACAATTCGTTTGAAATACCCTTTTCTTTTAAAATACCGATAATATGATCTTCCGTTTCCTTTGAAATCTCTCGATTGGCTATCTTAGCCCCTCTGCGAATCAATATCCTTTGATTTTCTTCCTTAGATAAATCCATTCCAGAAGCCTCTTGAATCAATTCATACACCGCTTCATTATTAATGTTCGCATTAGAAATCATATCAATTAATCTTTTAAAATCCATTTTAAACCTCCCGCATTACTATATGCGGAAAGGTAAAAAACATCTACCAATATTTTTCCGGTTTTAAACTCCTTGACAAAAGATTTGCCAACGCATCTTGAACCGATACTTCTCCATTTACCAAATGATACGCCGTTTCGATAATCGGCAATTCCAAATGATACCGAATACCGATTTCATATCCGGCATAAATCGCTCGAATTCCTTCTACACTCTGCGTTACCGCTTCCGTCGCAGCGGAAATACTCATTCCTTTTCCGATATTTAACCCACATTGAAAATTTCTTGAATTCATAGAAGACGCCGTAACAATCAAATCACCGATTCCCGATAAACCATACGCCGTTTCCATTTTACCTCCCAAAGCCGTAACGATAGATACAATTTCTTTTACCCCTCTGGTAATCAAAAACGCTCTGGCATTTTCTCCCAAACCCATACCGTAGGCAATACCGGAAACAATAGCGATGGCATTTTTCATAGAACCACCCGTTTCTACTCCGATAACATCTTCGGAAGTATATACCCGAATATACGTTTCATTAGAAAATATATGCTGAACTTCTACCGCATATTCTTCATGGAGTGAAGCCGCTACCAAAGAAGTTAATTTTCTTAGAATGACCTCTTCCGCATGAGAAGGTCCGGAAAGCACCACATATCCTTTAAAATGCGGTTTCGAAATCACTTCTTCTACAATCTGGCTTACCCGATACGAAGTATCCGGTTCAATTCCCTTACTGACATTGACAAACAACTTTTTGTCCTTTAAAAGTCCCTCTATCTCCACAAGTACGGAACGCATTACCTTTGTTGGAACACACAATACCAAAATATCCGAATATTCCACTGTTTCTTTCAAATCCAAAGTCGCTCGAATTTCTTTAGGTAAAAGCGTATCAAAAAACGGGTGCTTATGATCCGTATTTATTTTATTTACGAATTCTGCGTTTACATCACGAATCAAAACGGAATGCCCGTTATCCGCCAAAACCTGTGCCAAAGTAGTTCCCCAAGAACCACCACCGATAATCGAAAGTTTCATATTAATCTCTCTTTCTGAATTCTAATTTGATTGGTGTCGCAAAAAAATCAAAATTCTTTCTAATTTGATTTTCCAAATACCGATAATACGAAAAATGCAAGTATTTGGGTTCATTGACAAAAAAACCGAATGTAGGCGGTTCTACTCCGACCTGAGCCGTATAATAAATCTTTATTTTACCACCATTAAATTCACTCGGCGGAAACATCGCCACCGCATCGGAAATCACATCATTCAATACCGAAGTCGTTATCCGTAAATGATAGGCATCATACGCCATATTAATCGAAGGAAACAACGTATGAACTCGTTTGTTTTCCTTTGCGGATAAAAACACGATTGGAGCGAAATCCAAATATTTGAAATTCTTCCGAATATCTTCCGTCCATTTCTGCATCGTTTTGGAATCTTTTTCCACCAAATCCCATTTATTCACAACGATAATACAAGGTCGCCGATACTCTTCAATATACTGTCCTACATGCATATCTTGTTCGATAATACCTGTTGAGCCATCTAAAACCAATAAAACAACATCACTTCTACCAATAGCGTCTATACTACGGATTACCGAATATTTCTCAATATTTTCATAAATCTTTCCCCGTTTTCGTAATCCCGCTGTATCCAAAACCACATACTCTTTCCCTTGTGCTTTAAAACGAGTATCAATCGTATCTCTCGTCGTTCCCGCAATATCGGAAACAATTACTCGATTATCACTCAATAACGCATTCGTCAAAGACGATTTTCCGACATTCGGTCGGCCGATAATACAAAACCGAATCGCTCCGTCTTTTTCTTCTTCTATCTTATTCGGAATATGCGAAATAACCTGATCCAATAAATCTCCCACACCGATACCATGTGATGATGATATCGCAATCGGATCTCCGAATCCCAAAGAATAAAAATCATAGATATTATCTTTAAACTTTTGATCGTCTACTTTATTTACAGCCAATAAGATCGGTTTATTGCTTTTGTATAACAACCTTGCCACAAACAAATCCTCATCGGTAACACCACTTCGGCAATCCACCACAAAAACAATAACATCTGCCTCTTCCATTGCAATCTCGGCTTGAGCCTTTATCTCTGTCAAAAAAGGAGCATCTCCCATTTCAATGCCCCCCGTATCAATCACATAAAATTCTTTCTCCAGCCATGAAGCCTTCGCATAAATACGATCTCTGGTTACACCCGGTTGGTCATCGGTAATGGATAATCTTTGACCAATGATTCGATTAAATAGAGTAGATTTGCCGACATTCGCTCTCCCCACTATTGCGATCTTAGCCAACATAATATTCACCACCAATGCTTTACTACTTCAAAACTTCCTTAAACCGTTCTCCAATAGTTACAGTCGCATCTTCTTCATTCAAGTATTTCTCATAAGACTTTCTGTCTTCTTCTGCCAAATACTTGCGAATAGATAAAATCAATCGCCATTCTTTCGGTTTAATCTCCGTAATATACGCTTTCGTCGTATCTCCTACCGCATAATAAGAAGCCAAATTATCCTTCTTCTCTGCCAATGCTTCGGCTTCAGGAACAAATCCATCTACTCCCAAAGTTTCCACAACCAAACCGTTTTCCTTCACTTCGGATACCTTAATATCCACCAAATCTCCTTCTTTTGCCGTTACCCGACTCCAAGGATTATCCATCAACGCTTTTCGAGATAAAGAAATCTTTTCTTTCTCTTCCTGAATACCAATAATCGCAACTTCTACCATATCTCCGATTTTAACATGATTATTGAAATTATCATTCGGATTATGGGAATACTCACTCGAATGCAATAAGCCTTTTACATTATCCGCTAACTCCAACAATAAACCGAATCCCAATTTATTAACCACTTTTCCGACTACCTTATCAGAAACCTTATGTTGCTCAATATATAAGGCAAATGGTGTTTTCAATAAGGCTTTTCGAGATAAAACCAACTTATTATTCTCCTTAGAGATTACCTTAACTTCAATCTCATCTCCCACATGAAGTTCCTTCTCAATATCGATAAAACTATGAGAAACCTGATTCGTTTTTAATAATCCCTGTACATAATTAAACCGAACAATCGCTCCGTATTTCTCTACTTTTGCTACTTTTCCTTTTAATACATCATTTACCGCAATACTATCCAATTCTTTGGCTCTATTTTCTTGATAAATCTCTTGCTCGATTACCCTGCGGGAAACGACAGCCCTTTTTCTCTTTTCTTCAATTTCCAAAATACGAACTTCGATATTCTTTCCTACCACTACTTCCGAAGTAGATTGACTCTTCGGTAAAAATAACGTATTCCCTTTATAATTCAATAAATATCCTTTATCCTTAATCTCAGACTGAACATGGGCAAGTAGATTTTGATTTTCTTCTTTCGCCTGAATCACTTCTTTAAAATTCTCTTCACTGATTTGATTCAATCGAGATAAATAAATATGTTCCTCATCGATTTTGGCAACCTGACACTTGATTTTATCTCCCTTATGAACAAGATCATTAAAAGATTCTACACTCTTATCTTTCGTGTAATGATCTAAATGCATCATTCCTTCCGTAAAATTATGAATATCCAAATAAATCGTCTTATCATCGATAGAAACTACCGTTCCCTCGACCACATCACCTACTTTTAATTCTTTTGGCATATCCAAATTATCCATAGTAAAATTTTCCATTTCATTAAACCTCTTATCTATCAATTTTATAATGGTATTACATACCTCTTCTATTGTCATATTCGTCGTATCAATCAGAATAGCATCTTCTGCCTTTTTCAATGGGGCGATTTCCCTATGAGAATCCTTATAATCCCGCATTTGAATTTCTTTCAAAATCGTTTCATAATCACTTTCGATTCCCGTTTGAGCATTTTCTATACATCTTCGTTTGGCTCGTTCTTCGGCAGAAGCCGTCAAAAAAATTTTCAACTCGGCATCGGGAACGACAATCGTACCGATGTCCCTACCATCCATCACAATATATCCTTGTTGGGCGGATTTTTTTTGAAATTCCACCATCTTATCCCTTACCACCTTCAATTTCGAAGGAGTAGAAACATAATTGGTAACCAATTCCGAACGAATCTCTTTGGAAACATCTTCCCCGTTTAAAAAGATTTTACCTTCTTTATAAACCAATTCAATTTGATTCAAAAAATCATATTTACTTTCGTCATTCAAATCAATATTTCTACGCAAAGCCTCCAACGTAACCGCTCGATACATAGCCCCTGTATCCAAATGAGTAAACCCTTTCTGCTTGGCAACTTTTTTGGAGATCGAGGATTTACCGCTTCCGGCAGGCCCATCAATCGCCACAACAAATCTATTCATATATCTACCAACCTTGAACCATTTTTATTTTATCACATTTTATTCTTTTTTACAAACTATATAAAACCTTAATTTCATGAGGTTTCAAAGCCCGATACTCTCCGACCTTCAGTCCCTCTGCCGTAATTCCGCCAAATGATGTTCTTTTCAACTTCTTCACTTTATACCCGATCGCTTCACACATCTTCCGAACTTGACGATTTCTTCCTTCCGTAATAGATAACGATACCAACGTCGATTGATGGGCTTGATCGATTTCCAAAATTTCCACCTTCGCCCGTTTCGTCATTTTACCGTCAATCATAATTCCCTTCATCAAGCGATTTACTGCCGTTTGATCGATAATTCCTTCTATCCGAACTTGATATACCTTTTCTATCTCCTTTGCCGAACGAGTCAACCGATAAGAAAGTTCTCCATCATTTGTCAGCAACAACACACCCGAAGTATCATAATCCAATCTCCCAATCGGAAAAATCCGGATTTTCTTCGTTTCGCTATCCAATAAATCCATCACCGTTCTTCTTCCGAAAGAATCACTTACCGTCGTCAAATATCCCGTAGGCTTATTCAAAACATAATACACCAACTGTTGACGTTCTAATTCTTCTCCATCTACAACAATTTTATCTTTCTTTCCGACCTTCGTTCCCAATTCGGTAACTACAACACCATTTACCGTAACCTTTCCGGCAGAAATATATTCTTCACATTTTCTTCTTGAGGCGACTCCGCAAGAAGCCATTACCTTTTGAAGCCGTTCTCTATTATCGTCCACGACAATCACCATACAAAATTATACTAAAATTTCCTTAAAAAAACAACAAAATAAATAAAATACATCGATAAAACGAAATTTTATCCTCGAACCAAAAGAATTTCTTCTTCACAATTCCCCAAATTCCATTCCTCTTCCTTTACTTTACAACGATATGCCTTCAAAGAATACACTCTCGGATCCCCTTGATGCATCAAAATTAAATCCAATTCTATATCTCCGAAAAACACACATTCTATAAAACACGCCTTCGGATACACCTTTTCCAACGCTCCACTCGGGTACCACGCTCTACCTAAAACATTAAAAGCCCCTTCCACCGCTTGAAAACGACAACCCAAAAACACAAATCCATATAAATTCGACATATAAGTATCCGGAGCAGTAAAATAAACATATTTCCCTTTTCCTTTTCCAACAATCTCACAATTTTCAAACACACAATCCGCACTTCCGAAAATAAAATCCACATCGCCCTCAATATAACAATCTTTTATCTTATTTTCCTTACCATAATCGATATACAACGTATCTTGTTCCGACAAAAATCGACAATTTTCCATATAAAGATTACTGATCTCCGCTTTAAAAGCGACGGCTTGTCCGTTCGCTTTTCCTTCTCGATTGAAAGAATTGAAAAAAGTAATATTCTTCGCAGTAAATCGATCCGCACCCCTACATACCGTTACCGAAGCACTTCCGGTTGTTCCATACGTCCTTACACCATTTCCCCCGTCTTCAATAGGCCGAATCGTTCCGTTTGAAACATTAAACCCTATCGAACTATGTTCTCTTCCAATCAACGTCAAATCGGGTTTTCGAATATACACCTTTTCAAAATACACCTTATTATCTAAATATATAACATCATTTTCCTTTGCCATATCCAATGCTTGTTGTAAAGTATAATCCGAACCTTTTAAATCTATAACCAATTCAATCCCTCCTACTTAAAAATTACTTCCGTAAACTTCCGCTCAATATACGCATATACCTCTTCCCCCAAATATCGATATACTTCCACCCAAGAACCTTCCGTATTCAATATCTTAGTCGGGTCATACGCTTCTATCTCCAAAATATCGCTCCAATCCTCACTATGAATAATCCCTTCATATACCGAATCGATTGTAGGACAATACCCAATATAATCCGCATTGGTATAGGAATGATCATACTCCAACATAAAATCAATAAAGCGATACGCTAAATCCACATTCGTACTGGTCTTGGGAATCACCATCGCATCAAAAAATACATTATTATGTTCTACAGGAGAATATATCGAATAATTATCGGTATTTGAAACTTCCGTTTCCAATCCTTCTTCCGCTTCCAAATCGGCATAATACGAATCAAAATAATCCCCCGAATACACCAAAGCCACATCGACTTTTCCTTGAGAAACATCAATCTTCAAATCATCGGTTCCCCATTGATAAAAATCCATTTCCTTCAATACCTTCATAGCCGAATCAATCTCTTCCTTATCGGTCGTATTCAACGAATACCCCAAATACAATTCCGCTGCCGCCAAAGCGTCCCTAGAACTTCCATACATTCCAATACGACTTCCCTTCGGCAATATCTCCGGTTCAAACAAAACCTTCCAACCATATTGATAAACCGCTTCTTCAATTCCCTCTTTTCTTTTATTATACATAATCCCCAAAGAGCCCCAAAAATAAGGAACATAATATCCCTTATATTCCATACAATCTTCTCCATTCATCAATTCAGTCAAAGAAGGAACAAACATATCTTCGGAATAATTTTCCAATTTTGAATAATCCAACGCATTCAATAAATTCTCGCTTTTCAACTGATGAACCATATAATCCGAAGGAATCACAATATCATAATCCGCCGTTCGATTGATTACATTCGAATACATCTGCTCATTCGAATCCGTCGTTACCACCTTCACATCTACCTTATATGTGCTTTCGAATTCCTCAATCAATTCTTCCGCCATATAATCTCCCCAATTCAAAATCAACAAATCACAACCTTTTCCCCCGCAAGAAGTCAAACAGAATACGATCATTCCCATTAAAACAAAGAAAAACCCTCTTCTCATACCGTCTTTCTCCTCTCCTTCCGGATAGATACCAGTTGATATCCGATAATTGCCACAAACGTTACCACCATCAACACCGTATTATACGCACAAGCCTGATTCCATTGCCCATTTTTCATCGTTTTTAAATTTCCATACAACCAAGTCGAAAAATTATCATGACTCGCACTGACAAAATAAGTAATAATAAAATCGTCGATACTCATAGTAAATGCCAACAACGCACCGGAAAAAATTCCCGAACGAATATTCGGCAATATTACCTTAAAAATCGCCCGATTCGGCGAACAACCCAAATCGATTGCCGCATCATACAAACTATTATCTTGATTCAATTTTGGCAAAACCGATAAAACCACATACGGCGTAGAAAACAAAACATGGGCAATCAACGTCGTAATAAAACTATAATTCGATATAATATTCACACCCAAAAAAATAGACAATAGTTGAAAAACAATCAACAAAAAAGCCGCAGTAACAATATCCGCATTCAATATCGGCACATTATTCAATATAATAAACCGTTTCCTCGCTTTATGCGATAAAGAATTAATCCCCAAAGCGGAAAACGTACCGAATATCGTAGATATAATCGTCGATAAAATCGTAATCTCCAAAGTAAACACAATCGAATCCCTTAAATCGCCATTGACAAAAAGTTTACTATACCAATTAAACGTTACCCCATTAAACCGATATCCATACGGATCGGTAGAAAAACTCGTCAAAGCCATAACCAAAATCGGCAAATACGTCAAAAGTATAACTGCAACCACAAAAATTATGACAAAAACCTTATATCCGATTCGTTTGGCTTTCCTATCCATAGATTCTTCTACTTTTATTCGCTCTGTCATAACAACGTTTCACCGTCCTCATCGATTTTGGAAATAATATACAAACTTCCCAAAACAAAAATAATAATAATCAAACTCCACATACTACCGGTATTATAAAATGTAATATAATTCTTAAATTGCCGTTCAATCAACTGACCGACCATTGTATAATGCGGATCGGACTGAGTAACAATCTTCGGAATCGTAAAACCCATAGCCGAAGGTAAAAATACCATCATAATACCGGAAAAAATTCCTTTCGAAGAAAGCGGAAGTGTAACTTTAAAAAAAGTTTTGATACTTCCGGCACCCAAATCATTCGAAGCCTCAAATACCGATTTATCCATTTTTTCCAAAACAGTATAGATTGGAAAAATCATAAAAGGCAAATAAACAATCGTCATTACCGCAATCAATTTAAACGCCTTCAAAGAAGATAAATCCAAAGTAAAACCAAAAACATTGGTAAAAAAACTATTTTGACTCAATAAACTATTGATCGTCTGAATACGAAGTAACATATTCGTCCACATCGGCATAATAAAAATCAACAAAATCAAATACTTATGCTTAAAATGACTTCGAGAAATAAAATACGCAATCGGATATCCCAACAATAAACACAATATAGTAGCTATCCCTGCATACAATAGGGATCTGCCGAATGCCTTTAAAAACACCATATCCCATAATGCCGATAAATTCGCACAAGTAAATCGAAAATCCGACAAATGAAACGAATAAGCGGAAAAAGATTCAATCGTCGAAAACGCAAAAATAACCATCAAAAACAAAGGGATTCCCGTAAATAAAACCAACCAAACCAAATAAGGAATAGAAAACTTCTTAAACTTCTTCATGTACTTTCATAAGATGGATTTCATACGGATCGACATTCAATCCAATCTTATCCCCCACTTTGGCAATTTCATAATCGTGAATCACAAATTCCATACCATTCACATCGGCACATATCTCAAAATGAACCCCTTTAAACACAATATCCGTAACTTCACCGACCAACTTCGCCGATTCCACCGCCACTCGATCGAAATCTTCCGGACGTATCACGACATCACATACTTCCCCTACTTCAAAATTCTCATCGACACATTCAAACTCTTTTCCCATAAATTCGACAATCTTATTTCCTTTATACACTCCTCGTATAATATTCGATTCTCCGATAAAATTCGCCACAAACCGATTCTTCGGTTCATTATAAATATCTTCCGGAGTCCCAATTTGTTGAATCACTCCTTTATCCATAACCACAATCGTATCACTCATAGTCAAAGCCTCTTCCTGATCGTGCGTAACGAAAATAAAAGTAATTCCTACCTTTCTCTGCATCTCTTTCAATTCATACTGCATCTCTTGCCGAAGTTTTAAATCCAAAGCGGATAACGGTTCGTCCAACAATAAAATTCTCGGTTTATTCACAATCGCTCTAGCGATAGCGACTCTTTGTTGTTGGCCACCGGACATCTCGTCAATCTTTCGATATTCATATCCTTCCAATTTTACCAACCGCAATGCTTCCAATACCGCCTCTTGAATTTGCTTCTTATTCATCATCAATGATCTAGCACTCTTCAACTCCAAAGCCTTATCTTTCAACGCTTCCTTTTTCTCTTTTTCCAAACGTTCCAATTCCGTCCATACCGCAATCTTCTTTAAATTCTTCAATTCCTCTTCATATGGTTTCATGGCTTTCGCTTTGGAAATCCCCTTTTCCATCTCTGCCGTTATCTGTTCTCCGATTTCCTTAATCCGATTCTTCGCTTCTCTTACTTCATCATCTTTTTCCCATTCAATATCGATCTTCTTCTCCAACGCTTCCAAAATAGGGGCATACTTCGTTTCAACTTCTTCTACCTTCTTATCGATCAAATCCTGTCTTTCCCGTTCAATCTCACTCTTAATATGACTCTTAATCGCTTTCAACTTCCCCCTTAAAGCCAACTTATCTTCTTTCGATATATCTTTCTTCTGTAATTGAGTAACGACTTCTAACCGTTCCGCTTCATACTTCTTTTCTACCTTATTCTTAATATCCGCCATAATTCGACTGAAATTTCTCAATCCGAAAGCCACATTGTCAAACACATTCAAATGCGGAAACAACGCATACCTTTGAAAAACCGTATTGACCGGTCGAAGATGGGCAGGTGTATTATTAATCACAACCCCATCTAAAATAACTTGACCATAATCCGGATTCTCAAACCCACCAATCATTCTCAAAGTTGTCGTTTTCCCACAACCGGAAGGACCTACCAAAGTTACAAATTCATTTTCATTCACATACAAATTCAAATCCTCTATAACCACATTTCCACCATATTCTTTATGTATTCCTTTTAACTCAATAATCTTCTTCTTTTCCATAATATAACTCCTTCTTAAAAATTCGGAGGGCAAGAAACCCACACAATCTTAGCCGATACATCATTCGGATTAATCACATAATGCATCGTATTCGACTGAATATAAAACGACTCCCCCGTCTTACAAATTCTCTTACTATCCCCATACACAATCATAATTTCTCCTTCTATAACATATCCGAATTCCTCTCCGATATGAGCATAATCATGAAAGGTTTCCCTATGCGGTTCAATTTCAACCAAAATCGGCTCCATAGAAAGTTCTTGTGATGTCGGAACCAACCAAATCTGCCTATATCCCTCAAACTGTTTGGAATATTGTTGAGAAGAACCGAAAACAATTTCCTTCTTCTGTCCATGAAAAAAATCCGAAAAATTCGTTCCCAACACTTCCAAAATCAATTCTAGTGTTTCAATAGACGGAGATACCTTATCATTCTCCAACTGAGAAATATACCCTTTGGTAAGTTCACATCGATTCGCAAGTTCTTCTTGCGTAAGTTGTAGTAATATTCTACGTTCTTTTATCTTCTGACCTAAATTCAAAATATCTCCTCCTGTTTTATAATACTAAACTTAAAGTTAAAAATTCCTAAACAAATAAATAAACAATACAATTATAATATTTTTATAACCATTTATCAATAGAATAAATCTATTTTTAATAAAAATAAAAAGAGGATTCATAAAAAACCCTCTTATCTTCTACGCTCTAGCATTATTAAATGTCGTATTGATCGTATTCACATAATTTCTCGAAAAAGTCTGTAAAATACTTCCTTTTACTTGATTCTTCGGATAATATTTATCAAAAGCGATACCGGTCGCATAATCATATATTTTATAATACAATGTCGTATCATATGTATCCGTTCCGCTTTTCACTTCATTCTTATATTCTATCTCATCTTGTAAAGAAAATACTTCTTCTCGCAAAGATACAATCTCATCATAAATTGGTAAAAACGGAGTATTATAACAAACATAATACGCATTGGCATACGCAGGCTCTATCTCTTCTTCGGAATTCGGTATCGTAGAAGAACACATAAAATCAATAAATTTATAAGCCAAATCCTTATGGGCAGAATCCTTTGTAACAACCAAATTATCACAAAACGCAATCGTATCCTGTGGAATAAAAATATTAAATCCTACTTCATACTCATGATTATTTACCACATATTTTCTCGTATCACTCGTCAATACTTCGATCATCTCGGAAAAATCATTTATAGAAATATCTTTCGCCAAATACGCATCCATTACCGTGTTCGCTACATTCTCACAATAATAATACAGAAAATCTCCCGTCCACATAAAACCGACATCAATATTTTCGGCAACGATATCTTTCTTGATATTATCCGTTCCCCACGCATCGAAATCCATTTTTTTGACTAAATCGTGAATCTTATCCAATTCTTCTTTCGATAACTCTTTCGTATTATCCAATCCCAAATATCGACAAGCCGCATAATAAGCATGCTGATGCGAATCATACATAGCGACCTTTGTCCCCTTGGGAATGCTGTTTCTATCGAATAACACAGACCATTCATTCGCATTATTCAAAACCGCTGTTTCCAATCCGCTTTTCAACGTCGAATACATAATTCCCCACGTTCCCCAAAGATACGGAACATAATAATCGGAAATTCCACTATAATTCTTCTCCATTGTATCGGCAATCGAAACAACACCATCTAATAATTGTCTTTCTTCTTTTAATTTCTTATATGTCGGAACCTGTTCCAAATCGATCTTAGATAACATATCTCGACTAAACATCTTTTCTACCATATAATCACTCGGGCAAACCACATCATAAACCGTCGTTCCACCTCGAACTTTCGAATAGAAAATCTCATTGCTTTCGCCTAAATCCATAACAACCGTACAATGATTTTCCTTTTCAAAAACGTCCAACAACGTTTCATCGATATATTCTCCCCAATTCAAAAACAATAACGTCTTTTTCTTAGAACAAGAACTAAGCCCGAAAATAAATAAGATAAACGTCAACAAAACACTAATTCTTCTTTTCATGTTTGCCACGACCTTTTATCAAATTATATCCCACAACAATCAAAATCATAAAGAAAGTCAATGCCGTCGAAAACGCATAAACACCCGGAAATAAAGATTTCCTTCCTATAGAAGAATAAATCCAAATCGATAACGTATTATATCCGTTTCCCGTCGTAAAATATCCAACCACGAAATCCTCAAAACTGATAGTAAACGCCAAAACCATACCGCTAAAAATACCACCCTTAATGGCAGGAATAATAACTCGTACAACCGAACGGAACGGCTTCACTCCCAAATCCAACGCTGCGTCCATCAAATTGGTATCGATTTCTTTCATTTTCGGTAAAACCGACAAAATAATATAAGGCAAAATAAAATAAATATGTGCCAATAAAATCGTCCAGAATCCGAAAAAATACTTATAAAGCGGTAAAAATAAAGAAAAAATCAACATCAAAGATACACCCGTAACAATATCCGCATTCAACAAAGGAATATTATTCAATAACATAATCCTTGACTTTATTTTCGGCGGTAAATAAAAGATGCCAATAGCGATAAACGTTCCCAATATCGTCGCAATCAACGTAGCCAAAACTGATGTCTTAAATGTATTTATTATCGCATCATTCAACGATCTTTTATCAAACATATTCAAATAATTTTTTAACGTAAAACTTGCAAATTCCGTCGTCGAATCCGAAGAATTAAATGATTGTATCGCAATGACAAGAATGGAAAAATACAACATGAATACCGAAAAAACCAGTAAAGCAATCTTAATTCCTTTCCAAATCATCTTCAAAACTTTATGTTCTTTATACCCATATTCTTCTAAAGTCGCTACTTCATATTGTCCTTCTATCATAATAAAGTTTCTCCTTCCTTATCGAATTTATTTACCAAAAGGATAGAACCCAAAATGATAATCAATAACACAATAGCCAATACCGAACCAATATTATAAGACATATTAATAAAACTTTGTTCGATAATATTTCCTATCAAAAGAATATTTCCATCGCCCAAAATCTTCGGAATGGCAAATCCGGATAGACAAGGCAACAACACCATAATTGAACCGGAAACAACCCCTCGAACAGATAAAGGCACAATCACTTTCCAAAATTTAGTCAATTCCGTTACTCCCAAATCAAGAGCCGCTTCTTCCAAAGAAGGATCTATCTTTTCCAAAGAAGTAAAAATCGGCAAAACGATAAAAGGTAAATAAGTAAAAACCATACCCAAAATAATCGCCAAATCCGTACCAATGATATTCCAGCCTTTTATTCCCAAAATATCGGTTATAATATTATTTTCTTTAAATACCGAAGCCAACGCATTAATTCGAAGCAATATATTCGTCCACATTGGCAATATCAACAACAACAAAATCAAATATTTATTTTTAATTTTAGATTTATATAACGTATATGCAATCAAATATCCGAAAAATATACAAACGATCGTAGTAATAAAAGAATATTTCAATGAATTCAAAAAGGCAATCAGCGTAGAACGCTCAATCAGAGTAGAAAAATTAAAAAACGTAAACTGCATTTCCTGAAACCGAATTCCTTCCGTTTCCACAAACATCAAAAGGAACATAATAATCATCGGAAAACACGCAAATAGATACAACCAATACAAATATGGTTTTGACATTCGATGTAAATTATGTGTCGTCGTTACACTTCTACTATGGTTTTGCATGAACCGTCCACCTTCATCAAACATATTTCATACGGATCGACATTCAACCCAATCTTCTCATTCGGTTTTACATCTTCATAGGTATGAACCACATATTCTACCCCTTCGATATCAATACACAACTCATAATGAACGCCCTTAAAAATAGACGACGTTACAACTCCGATTACCTTCGCTTTATCCAACGGCACAACGTCCCAATCTTCCGGTCGAATGACGACATCTACTTCCTCATTATCCGTAAACTCGTATCCCACAACCGGAAAATCCGCATCTAAAAACCGAACCAAATTCTTTTTCAAATAAACCCCTCGTATAATATTGGATTCTCCGATAAAATTTGCCACATACCGATTAATCGGTTCATTATATATATCCTTCGGTGTTCCCAACTGTTGAATAATTCCGTCCTTCATAACCACAATCCGATCAGACATAACCATCGCTTCTTCCTGATCATGTGTAACAAAGATAAACGTAATTCCCAAATCCCTCTGCATCTCTTTTAATTCATATTGCATATTCTGTCTTAACTTCAAATCCAAAGCGGACAATGGTTCGTCCAATAATAGAATTTTAGGTTTCAAAATAATCGCTCTTGCGATAGCGACTCTCTGCATCTGCCCACCAGACATCTTATCTATTCTACGATCCTCAAACCCAGATAAATTCACCATTTCCAACGCTTCAACTACCGATTGCCGAACATGTTGTTTCAATTTCTTACTTATATCAAAATAAGAAACCTTATGGGCTTTCCCTTCTTCTATATTTTCGGAAAGTTTATCCTGAATTACCTCATTTTTCAATGCTTCATAGCCACCATAAAATCCAATCATAAACTTTCTACCCCGATTGACAATCCCGAAAGCCACATTATCAAACACATTCAAATGTGGAAACAACGCATATCTTTGAAATACCGTATTGATTGGTCTTGCATAAGCAGGAAGTTCATTGATAATTTTTCCATTGACAATAATTTCTCCGGAATCCGGATACTCGAACCCTCCGATCATTCGTAAAGTTGTCGTTTTCCCGCAACCCGAAGGTCCCAAAAGTGTTACAAACTCATTCTCGTAAATCTCCAAATTGATATGATCTACGACTACATTTGCACCATATTGTTTTACAATATCATGCAATTCGATAATTGGTTTACTCAACGCAGTTTACCGAATTGAAAGACACAGTCTTTCGCATTTTTTCCTTTCCAAAAAATTTTATCGGACAAATATCCACACTTTCATTGTCATATATTTGACAAAATAAATTATATACTTTATTTTCAAATATGCAATACTTTTTTTTGTAAAAATTCACATAAAAAAAGACATCGCTTTTTTTTAAACGAATGTCTGAATTTTTATTTCAAAATATAATTTAGAAAATACGGGGTTTGCTCCAACCAACTACACCAATCATGTGGTATATCCATTCCCCAATACTCAAAGCGAACCGGAACGGAAAGCCTTAAAAATTCCTTCTCCAAATCCTTACTATCTATAATACATTGTTCTTCCCAAGAACCACCGCCAACACAAACACAAATTACTGCCTTCTTATATAATTCCACATACCTATGATCTTCCTTCATATACCTTAAAGAATCAATTGGTGAATTCAAAAAAGTCAACTCATTTGAAAAATTCTCAATAAAATACCCACAATGATAAATACCCGATAATGCCAGCACCCCATCGAAAACATCGGGTCTACGTAAAAAGAAATTCATTGCGTGATACGCTCCCATCGAACACCCGTAAACCAAAATCCCCGTATCCTTTGATCCGTTGATTTCAAGCACACGAGGTACCAATTCCTCCGTTACATAATAAAAATACGCTTCTTGATAACCAATTCTATCCCAAGGATATTTCCATTTCGCACTCCAAGTATCTATATCCACCGAATCACAACAAAAAACCTGAATTTTTCCCGAATCAATAAAAGAGCGGATTCTATCGATCATTCCATGATCCTCATAATCAAAAAAACGTTTATCCTGACAAGGAAAAGTAATACAAGGCTTTCCCGCATAACCAAACACCTTAAACTCCATATCCCGACGTAAATGCCGACTGTATTCCTTATAATATTCTATCCTCATTCCGCTTTCCTCCGCCTCTTTTGTCCTTCGATTGTAACAATCATATTCTCCTCTACACTCTCCGTAATAAACACATTGCTTCCAATCGTCGTATTTCTGCCAATCACCGTATTTCCTCCAAGAATAGAAGCCCCCGCATAAATTGTTACATCGTCTTCTATTGTAGGGTGTCGTTTCACTCCTTTTAACTGTTGCCCTTCCTTCAAAGATAAAGCCCCTAACGTTACTCCCTGATAAATCTTAACATGATTTCCGATTACCGTCGTTTCTCCTATGACGATTCCCGTGCCATGATCGATAAAAAACGATTCCCCTATCTCTGCGCCAGGGTGAATATCGATTCCCGTTTTACTATGAGCATATTCCGATAATACTCTCGGAAGAATCGGTACGCCTTGTTTATATAAAATATGGGCAATACGATACAAAAAAATAGCAGTAAGAGCCGGATAACATAAAATGATCTCTGTTTTGGAATATGCTGCCGGATCTCCTTCATATAACGCCATAATATCCTTTTGAATCAAAGAATCGATATACGGCAATCGTTCCATAAAATGATTCGGTATATTCTTATCCAATACACAATTCTCAAATTGTTCGATTCCTCGCAATAACTTTACCAAACTATCCTTTACTTCAACCATTACTTCTTCTAAATCATTATGACAATCGGTATTATACGCAGGAAACAGCAATGACTTTACCGAATCAATAAACCCATATAAATCCTCTTGTTCCACAATATAATGAAAAACATTTTCCTTTTTCTTCGCTTCTAGCCATTTTTCAAATTCTTCGCTCATTCTATCCCTCCGTAAAGATAACTCTATTATATGTTATTTCTTCCCCTTTTTAAACCTTAAATAAATATTTTTCTTATTATAAAACCCATAAAAACATAAAAAAAATATTGATATACAAAACCAAATATCCTATAATATAGATGTCTGAAGGACTCAAATGAACGGCACAAAAAAGGAAAAGGACTAGTTGGAGCTAGTCCTTTTCATCATTTTGGAGAGTCTCAATAATTAGCATGATGTATTTCATAACGATTAAATTACCTGTTGGATTTTATAAATCTTATTATACATTCATAAAAAAAAATAAATTAAAAGTATTGATAAATGAAACCAAATATCATATAATATAGATGTCTGGAAAGACTCAAATGAACGGCTGATGACTACTTTTTCAAGTGGTCATCTTTCATTATGATAATTAAAATAATTATCACAATAAGAGTGATTAGGTATTCCACCTAATGCTCCTTTCTTACCCGTTCATTGAGTTTCCTCATACGGATAAAAAAATTATCGTCCATTTCGGCGCCTCCTCATGATGTGTCTTTCGACACCAACAATATGATACCATAAAAAAGTGGCTTTGTAAAGCCATTTTTTGACATTTTTAGATTTGAAAAATAATAAAAAATAAGTATATTTTAAATGAATTTTTATTTCCTTTTTGATAAAAATTTTATATTGAAAATTTATAAATAAAAAGAGGAAACAAACTCTTTTTTAAAAGAATATCATAAACTAAAAATTATAATACTTTTCTTATTTTCAATCAGATAAATTTCTAGTATAATAAATCTATGCGAGGTGGAAAAATGAAAAAAATCGACATCGAAACAATCCAAAACGAAGTGGCAAAACTTTGTATAGAAGCCTGTACCACTATCGAAAAGGATATTCTTCAATCCATTAAAACCGCATTACAACAAGAATCGGGATTATCAAAAGAAATCTTAAGTCAAATCGTTGAAAACGACGAACTTGCCAAAAAAGAATCTATACCTATGTGTCAAGACACCGGTATTGTTGTCGCCTTCGTCGAACTTGGAAACGAAGTGTATATCAATGGAAGTTTGGAAGATGCGATACAAAAAGGTGTTGCCAAAGGATATACCGAAGGATATCTAAGAAAAAGCGTAGTGGAAAATCCTTTACACCGAATCAATACACAAGACAATACTCCTGCCGTTATCCATATCAAACATACCATAGGAGATCATTTAAAAATAACCATTTGTCCAAAAGGGGCAGGCAGTGAAAATATGAGCAAAGTCAAAATGATGAACCCTTCCGATATAGATAACATCAAACAATTCGTTATCCAAACCATCATCGAAGCCGGAGGGAGGGCTTGTCCTCCATTAGTCGTCGGTGTTGGAATCGGCGGAAATTTAGAAAAATGTGCTTTATTGTCCAAAGAAGCCATTCTTCGCCCGTTAGACGATGAATCCCCCGATCCTTACGCTAAAAAATTAGAACAAGAATTAAAAAAAGAAATCAATTCTTTATCGATCGGTCCAATGGGATTAGGCGGTAAAACCACCGCCCTAGCCGTAAAAGTAAACCTATATCCTTGCCATATTGCCTCTTTACCTGTAGCGGTAAATCTGCAATGCCATGCTTCTAGACATAAGGTGGTGATTCTATGAAGATAACTTACCCTCAAGATAAAGCACTCTTAAAAAATATAAAAGTCGGAGATACAATCGAATTTACGGGAATAATTTACACTGCTAGAGATGCTGCCCATCTCCGTTTAGCAAATCTATTAAAAGAAAACAAACCATTGCCAATCGATTTTACCGACGCCTTTATCTATTATGCAGGTCCTACTCCTGCTAAACCAAACCAAATTATCGGTTCAATCGGACCAACTACTTCTTCTCGAATGGATCCCTATGCTGAAATGATGCATACGCTTCATGTTACCGCAACCATAGGAAAAGGTCCACGCAGTGAAGAATGTCAAAACTTTTATGCCAAACATCATATATTATATTTTATAACAACAGGAGGTTGCGGAGCCTTGCTTTCCAAATCCGTTCAAAAAGCGGAAGAAATCGCCTTCTTGGATTTAGGAACCGAATCTATCAAACGGCTAGAAGTCCAAAACTTCAAAATGATTTGTGCTATCGACTATAATGGAAATTCCATATTCGGAGGAAACGAAAAATGACACTACAAGAAGAATCCCTTAACTTACATAAAACCCATAAAGGAAAATTGGAAATTCAATCCAAAGTCAAAATCGAAAATCAACATGATCTTTCTTTGGCATATACACCAGGAGTTGCCTATGTCTGTAAAGAAATTCAAAACGATCCCGATGCTGCCTATATCTATACTTCCAAAGCCAATATGGTAGCGGTAATTACAGATGGTTCAGCCGTCTTAGGATTAGGAAATATCGGTCCTTATTCCGCTATTCCCGTAATGGAAGGAAAATCCATATTACTTAAAGAACTTGCGGGAGTGGATTCTTTTCCTCTATGTTTGGATACCCAAGATACCGAAGAAATCATTCGTGCTTGTAAATACGTTGCCCCAAGTCTTGCGGCAATCAATTTAGAAGATATATCCGCACCACGATGTGTGACAATCGAACGCCGATTGATGGAGGAATTGGATATTCCCGTCTTTCACGATGATCAGCATGGCACTTCTATCATTGTCGCCGCCGCTTTTATCAATATCGAACGATTTACCAAAAGAAAACTAACCGATATGACCGTCGTCTTATCCGGTACCGGTGCGGCAGGATCTATGGTAGCCAAAATGTTAAAAAAAATTGGTGTCCAAACAATATACGCTTATAATATTCAAGGGGTTGTCGATAAAAGAAAATACGATTCCTATGATTTCTTAATTCAAGAACTATTGGATCAAAACATCTTCGACACTCCTCAAAACCACGACAATACATTGGCTTCTATTATGAAAAATGCCGATGCCTTTATCGGTGTTTCGGCTGCCAACCTAGTAACAAAAGACATGGTTCGCTCTATGAAGCCAAATCCAATCCTATTCGCTTTGGCAAACCCGACACCCGAAATCTCCTATCCCGATGCCATAGACGCAGGGGCATATATCGTCGGTTCGGGACGTTCCGACTTTCCGAATCAAATCAACAATGTTTTGGCCTTCCCCGGCATTTTCAAAGGGGCTTTACAAGTCCGAGCAAAGAAAATCAATGAAGAAATGAAACTTGCCGCAGCCAAAGCCATTGCCTACATCATAAAAGACGAAGAACTTGCGACAGACTATATCGTTCCTTCCGCATTTGACAAACGAGTTGTTCCGGCAGTAAGCGATGCCGTTGCCAAAGCGGCTGTCGCCACCAAAGTAAATCGAATACCCCAAAAATAAAAAAGGCAAAAGCCTTTTTTTATTTTTTATTCCACATTTCATATTTTTCAATAATTTTCGCAACCAATGGGTGACGAACCACATCATACTTTTCAAAAACAATAACTCCAACTTCCCTTAATGGTTTCAACAAATCAGCACTAACCTTCAATCCCGACTTATTCGGATTCGGTAAATCCACCTGTGATATATCTCCTGTAACAATCATTTTAGAATACATTCCCAACCGAGTCAAAAACATCTTCAGTTGATCCACTGTCGCATTCTGTGCCTCGTCCAAAATAATGATTGCCTTATCCAATGTTCTTCCCCTCATATAGGCAAGCGGAGCAATTTCGATAATTCCTCTTTCTATATAAGCCGAAACCTGCTCTAAACCCAATAAATCATATAACGCATCATACAAAGGTCTTAAATATGGATCCACTTTCTCCTTAAAATCTCCCGGTAAAAACCCCAAAGATTCTCCTGCCTCTACTGCCGGACGAGTCAATATAATCCGTTCTATATTTCCTTTTTTTAATTGACTTACCGCATAACATACCGCCAAATACGTTTTTCCCGTCCCAGCCGAACCAATAGAAAAAACAAGATCCTTCTTCCCCATCAATTCCAAATACTCTTTTTGTTTCATTGTCTTGGCATAAATCGGTTTCCCATGCACCGTATGTCCGACCAAAACACGCTGTTTTAAAAATGAAAGGTATTCCTCGTCCAAATTCTCTAAAACGATTCCGTAAACATACGCTATATCTTTCAATGTTAAAGAAATAGATTCCATAGACATCGTCTTAAGAATAAAAAATATTCGATTCAAAAAAGATATCTTATCCTCTTTATCACATAAAATACAATCTCCGTAAATTTCGATATTACAATCCAGCATTTCTTCCAAATACCTTAAATTCTCTCCATTTGTTCCCGATATATTTTTAGCATCTAAAGCCGACTCGATTGTTATATCCAACTTCATACATTACTCCTTATACTCTTGAAATTCTCCGATAGATTCCAACTTCTTAATAATAAAAGTAACCGTATACACTTCTTCCGTTTCTTCTATCTTATATTCTTCCAAGTTCAATATCTTTTCTTCCACATTCACTTTATTCTTTTCAAATTCTTTTTCAATTTGTTCTTTCGCAATCAAAACCGCACTATCCCGATCATTTTCCCTTATTATATCATATTTTTCTCTTTCTTCAATTTTTTTCACACAAAATACATCAAAAAAATTGAAAGTCTTCTTCTCTATCCTTTCACAAGCCGAAAACTTCTTTTTCTTCGAAATATTAAAATCATTCTTAAACAGTTCAATCTGATAAAACTTTTGACTATCCCCCGATTCCATCTCTACCTTTTCCTTCTTCAATACCTCTACTGTCGCCTTCTCATACGTATTCGCCATAACAAGTCCCCGAGATGAAACATACATATCATTTAATGAACCGCTAATCAAAACATCTCCTGCTTTAACATATTTATTCTTACTCAATAAAGAATTACCGGAAAACACATAAAAATAATCGATAATCCCATCTTTCTTCGCTACAATATCTCCCACTACATTATCTTTTTTCTTATCTACTTCATCATCATACGAATAAATATCTACTCGCACAACATTATTCTTTGAATATACCTCAATATACGGATATTGAGCATACTCCATTCTCAAACTTTTAGAAAAACTTGCATAATTCATATTAGAGAAAGTAAAACAAAACAATCTCCTAAAATTCTTTTTAATTCTCTGTTCTATCGAAGAATTAATCGGCGTATCTGTATTAAATTGAATCCTACTTACCCGATAAGAATTAATATATAAGATTGTAAAAAGAAACAACACTCCGACCAACAACAAATAATACTTCTTCATAAAATACTTCAACTTAATCCGAAACGAATCCACCAAACGATACGCATATCCACTTTCTTTTATCACATTCAGCGATCCCAATTCCACTTCAAATCGAACTTCTTCTTCCTTAATTTCCAAATTCTTTGCCGCAATTCGATTATGAATTTTAAAAAAATCATTCTTATTCATTATTATTTTGTATGTCATTCTTAGATTCTCCTAATATAATTCTTCTAAATATACCTCCAATCACAATTCGAAACTTATCTAGGTATAATACATTCAATTCCCTCCCCTCTACACAAAGATCTTCTATCTGTATTAAATCACTACTCAATTTCATAATTTGCTTATAATTGTCGATAGACAATAAATTATTTTCTATACTTAACCGCATATTCTCACCATAATACTATATGAAAAAATACCCAATAAAACTGGGTATTCTACCTTTCAAAAACCATTATTTGTTTCGTTATAGGGTGTGTAAAACTTAAATAATACGCCTCCAAAGGAAATGCATTCATATCTATCTCATTCTTACTTCCATACTTCCTATCCCCATATAAAGGGTGTCCTATGGCTGACATCTGAACTCGTATTTGATGAAACCTTCCCGTTTCCAATACAACCTCTATATCACTCACTTCTTGATTCTTTATCTTATAATTCCTTATCACCTTATAAGATAAAACCGCAACCTGCCCGTTCGGATCCACATACCCCTTTCTTTCCTTTTCATTCTTCTTTAAATTATGAGTAATCCGAACATATTCCGTATTCTCCAATTTCCCTTCTACCGTAGCCCTATATTTTTTTTTAAATTCGTGATTCACAATATCTTCTGATAATCTTCTTGCCGCCTTAGACGTCCTCGCAAAAACCATAATACCACTCGTAAAAATATCCAACCGATGCACCAAACCAACATACACATTCCCCGTCTTATGATATTTTTCCTTGATATACTCCTTTACCATATCCAAAAGATTTACCTTATCACTCCCATCTGCCTGAGAAAGCACCCCTTTTGGCTTATAAACAACAAGAATATGATTATCTTCATACAATACTTCCATACTCTATACCTTCTTTATATCCTCGATAATCGCTGTCAAATGCTCATCTAAAAATGCACGACGATTATATATTAAATACAAATTCTGTGAACCCTGAAAATTCAATAACTCGATTCGTTTCAATTCATTTCGCTCCAAATATGGTTTCACCGAATCCAAAAAAACAAATCCTATCCCATCATACGCCAAAATCTGCTTCACCAACCACCGAACCGTATTGGCATAAATAATCACATTATTCTTCAAACGAATATTCTTTTGAGCAATCGCATTCTTCGTACAATGATATAACCCACTCTTTTCATCTGCCAAAACAATCGTCGCCAAATTCAACTGTTCCCTCGTAATCCTATCCTTTTCCGCATACTTTCCATTCGGAGAACAAACCAAAACCAAATCCGTTGTCTTCAACGTATAACTATCAAAATTAGCCGAATCAAAACTATGATCGATAATCGCAAAATCCAAACTACCCTCCAACAACGCATCGGCAATCCGATCATATTCCATCTCATAAAAATTAACATGAACCTTATGTTTCCCAAAAAAATTCAAAATCACATTTTCCTCTATACAAGCCGAAGCCATAGGCGTAAACGCCATATTCGCTTTCGGCAACACACTCGTTCTCTGTAACGCATTTTGAAACTGAGAATATTGTTGTTTCGCCGCTAAAGCATAATCCCTCAACAAACTACCTTCCACCGTAAGTTCAAACGTTCGATTATCCTTAAATAAAACAATAGAGTTATCCTTTTCCAAAGACTTAATATGATGCGTAACCGCAGGTTGCGTAATATATAACTTATTCGCAGTCTTTGTATAATTCTTCTCCTCTAATAAAGTTAAAAAAGTAATCAATCTTGTATCCAACATAGTATCACCTATAATTAAAATCTATAAATATACCAAAAGTATATAAATTTTTTTTATAATTGTCAAGCAAAAAAGAACTCCAAGATCTCTCTTAGAGTTCTTATCACTACCATTCTACAATATTACCACTAATATCATAATGCCAATACTTATATCCATCATTAGCAGGCTTAACATTACTATAATAATATATAGTAGCATTTGTTAACCTCGTATTATTTGAACCTATTTCAATAGAATCCCATTTATCTTTCGTACCATTATAATATACTTTATCTAACTCGCCACAATCATAGAAAGCATAACTTCCAATACTTGTTACACTATCTCCTATTGTAATGCTTGTTAAACGATAGCAACCATGGAAAGCTCTCTCTCCTATACTTGTTACACTATCTCCTATTGTAATACTTGTTAAACTGCTACAATATTCGAAAGCCTTATATCCTATACTTTCTCCACTATTTATTACTACTTCTTTTAGTTTATTATTTAGAATATATGATATTGCAATCGTTGGAATATTTGCATATTTGATTGGGCAACCATGGAAAGCAGAACCTCCTATACTTGTTACACTATCTCCTATTGTTACGTTTGTTAAACTGCTACAATATTCGAAAGCACGTTCTCCTATACTTGTGACACTATCTCCTATTGTTACAATTGTTAAACTGCTACAACCAGAGAAAGCATATTTTCCTATACTTGTTACATTATCTCCTATTGTTACACTTGTTAAACTTCTACAATTATCGAAAGCATATTGATATATTTCATAATTATTTCCTTCTAAACCATTTGGTAAGGTTATATCGTTTTCTTTCCATTTATAAGATATTAAATAATATTTACCATCTAATATCATATAATCATATAATCCATCTTCTGTTGTTTTTATTATACTTGGTTCTTCTTTTTTATGTATTACTTTAGCATATTTTGCTATATATCCATTATCTTTTGAACCAATAGTGAATTTTAAACTAGAATAATTATATATTTCTACTAATTTACAACAATATTCGAAAGCACTATATTCTATACTTGTTACACTATCTGGTATTGTTACACTTGTTAAACTGCTACAAGAACAGAAAGCATAATCTCCTATACTTGTTACACTATTGCCTATTACCACACTTGTTAAACTGCTACAATTATAGAAAGCAGAACCTATACTTGTTACACTATCTGGTATTGTTATAGAAGTTACATTATTAAATCCATAGAATTGAAGATTCCCTATTTCTTCTATTCCATTTGGTATTTCTATACTTGTTACTTCTTCCCAGTCATTATCTTTCTTTAAATAGAAATGATTTGAATTACTTGAAGGAAAAATATTGTCTGCAAAGTTTATCTTGCACCAATCTTCTATTGTTCCATTGTAATATACTTTGTCTAACTTGTTACAACCATAGAAAGCATATCTTCCTATACTTGTGACATTATCTCCTATTGTTACGCTTGTTAAACTTCTACAATCTTTAAAAGCATTTTCTCCAATACTCTTTACACCATTTCCTATTGTTACGCTTGTTAAACTATCACAATCATAGAAAGCATAATTTCCTATACTTGTAACATTATCTGGTATTGTAATACTTGTTAAACTATCTCCTATTGTTACACTTGTTAAACTGCTACAACCAGAGAAAGCCCTATATCCTATACTTGTAACACTATCTGGAATTGTTACATTTGTTAAACTACTACAAGCATGTAAAGCATAGTCATATATTTCATAATTATTTCCTTCTAATTTATTGGGTAAAATTATTTCACTTTCTTTTCCTTTATAGGATAATAAATAATATTTACCTTCTAATACCATATAATCATATAATCCATCTTCTGTTGTTTTTATTATACTTGGTTCTTCTTTTTTATGTATTACTTTAGCATGATATGCGATATAACCATAATTATTTGAACCAATCGTTAATTTTAAACTAGAATAATTATATATCTCTACTAATTTAGGACACCCGGAGAAAGCACTTTCGCCTATACTTGTTACATTATCTCCTATTGTTACACTTGTTAAACTTCTACAATCTTTAAAAGCATTTTCTCCAATACTCTTTACACCATTTCCTATTGTTACGCTTGTTAA
>CANQDJ010000012.1 GCA_947592005.1 uncultured Anaeroplasma sp. | reverse complement strand
GGTTCCTCAACTTTCTCTTCTGTTGGTTCTTCCACTGGTTCCTCAACTTTCTCTTCTGTTGGTTCTTCCACTGGTTCCTCAACTTTCTCTTCTGTTGGTTCTTCCACTGGTTCTTCAACTTTCTCTTCTGTTGGTTCTTCCGCTGGTTCCTCAACTTTCTCTTCTGTTGGTTCTTCCACTGGTTCCTCAACTATTTCCTCTATTGGTTCTTCCAAAGGATTTTCTTCTGTAAGATTGATTTCAGTTTCCAATCGAATATCTTCTTTACTTGAACCAATCCATATTTTATGTATTTCATTCCTTTCAGTCAAAGGAATTTGAATTTCTTTTTCTTCAAATGCGTTTAAATGAATTTTATCCATATAGATGTTTTCTTTTTTCTCATTAACCATAATTTCAAACGAATGATCTTGAGAAATATCATTTTTATTCGCAATTTTAAATTGAATTGTATTTTCTTCGATTTTCAAATCGGAATATTCGCATTCTGCATATCCCAATCCATATCCAATTGGATAGGAAATCTCTTCTGAACCTTTCCCCTTATACTTATATTCCCAAATCAACTTTCCAGATGGACTTGCGATACCATTCAATATATTCGCCAAAGCCTTTTTTTCTATAGAATGAATAATATTTGCCTGAATGATGGCTGTACATTTTGAATGGAAACTTAATTCAATCGGCTGAGCGGTAGATAAAACAACTATTGTTTTTAATTTTTTATTTTTAGCCAGTGCGGTTATTAACGCAAGTTGAGTCTTTGGAAGTGTTTCTTCCATCGCATATAAGAATACGATGGCAATATCAGCAGTTTTAGCCAACGCCGTTGCTTCTTTGGATAACTCTTTCGCTTTGGTTTCGTCTATATCGTAGCCAAAACTATGTCCGATAATATTCGCTCCGCATTCCGCAAAATAAGATTGAAGTTCCTCTATATTTTCTTCTATCGGCTCTTCCGCCTCTTCAATTTGCGGGAGGATATGCCCGATTAAGGCTATCTTCTCGCTTCCTTTTAAAGGTAAAACTTGTCCTTCGTTTTTCAATAAAACGATGGCTTGTTCTGCCAATTCCTCATTATTGTTCCAATAACTTTCTTCTATTTTGGCTTCTTTAATGGCATTCCCCAATTCCATCATTTTATTCAGCATACTTTGCCAAGTATCCGTAGGAAAATTCAAAATATCTTCTTCTTTATCAAACACAAAAGCGTTACTGTATTCTTTTTGTTTCAACGCTTCATACACCGAAAAAGAACCGATAACCAAATCCGGCATTTCTTCTAAATAATTCAATGTTTCATCGGTTAATCCTTTTAAAGCGTAATATCCGCCGATTTGCTTGATTCCTTTTGTAAATGAACGCAATACTTGCTTCATATAATCTACATTATTCAAAAAAAGCGGACGAATTTTTTCTATATCGAAAATGAATATTTTTCCGCTTTGAATCGCCAAACCGGATACATATTGTCCGATTTGTTCTATTAATTTTAAATTATACGTTTGAACTACAGATGAAAAAGAAACCATTCTTAAAAAAGAAGATTCTTCTAAATCTTCTCTGTTCATTCCCTCTATTTTCGGTAAACCAAATGATAAAACTTCTTCTCCCGACCAAGCATCAAAATCCGTAAGTAATTTTTTGGTTTGATCTTCCGATACCGAAACTGTCTTTTTTTTCCTTGGCATACTAAAACCCTCTATCTTAAATTAAGTAATACAAAGTCGGTTTAATTATACCATTAAATCTAAAGATTTAAAATATTTTTAGTGTTTTTTTTATTTTTTTGACAAAAATAACATTTTAAATGTAAAAAAATTCTATTTTTTTCCTAAAATAGAATTTAAAAACTTTGTTTTTAATTAAATTTACAATATTTTTCCAATTGACAATCTTTACAACTCGGATTGCTTGCCTTACAATAATATCTTCCAAACAATAAGAACAAATGATGAGCATCAATCCATTCCTCTTTCGGAATATATTTCCGATACGCTTCTTCCGCTTCCACTACCGATTGATTAGAATCAATATATCCCAGTCGAATCGCCATTCGATGTAAATGCGTATCTACCGGCATAGCAGGAATTCCGAATCCGACCGCTTGAACGACATTCGCCGTTTTTCTTCCCACTCCCGGTAAAGAAACAAGTGCCTCGTATTTTTGAGGAACTTCATCATGATACACTTCGTGAATCTGTCGAGCCAAACCAATTAAATTTCTCGCTTTCGTTTTAGCCAAACCGACACTCGAAATGATTCTATATACTTCCGCATAATCCGCCTTCATTAACGCTTCCGGCGTTGGATATGTTTCAAACAACTCTTTGGTTACAATATTTACTCTTTTATCCGTTGTCTGAGCGGATAATAAAACCGCACAAATTAATTGAAACGGGGTTTCAAAATTCAATTCACAAACCGGATTGGGAATGACGGTTCTTAAAATTCCCAATATTTCTTTCGACTTCGTCTTATTCATTACTTTATACTCTCGAAAAAATCTTTCAATACTTTTGGTGTCGGTGCCGTTTGAACAGAATCTTTCTCTACCAATGCCTGTGCCAAACTTTTCATAGTAAGAAGCCTTCCGTTTTGTTTGATTTTTTCCGTTGCCTTTTGAATATCTTCATAAGAATAATGATCTTCCATCACCAAACTGGCTGTAATCTCCAGTTCTTTGGAAGTTAGAATACGGTTCATTGCCTTCGTTAAAAATTGATTTACAGAAACCAACTCGTCCTCGTTGGAATGCGGTCTATGATTCAAAATATCTTCTACCTTTTGAAAAAATCCATCTAAAGAAATATATTCTTGTCCTTTTCCCTCTTCATAATGAATATAAATTTCATAAAATCCACGTTCCAAAAGACTGGTCAAAGCCTTATCCACTTTATTCTTTACCAAAGAAGTTTGTCCTTGTAGATGTTCACTGGATAAAGTCTTTCGTTCCGCATATTCTTTTAAAATCAAAATCAAAAGAATCGCTTCGTCCGAAGTTAAAGAAAGTTCTTTTAAATGTGTTAAAATAAATTCTTCGTAACGAAAACAACCGCACTCATATAATTTTTTTATCATTTTTGTTGTCCTCCGACATTTCTTTTAATTTTTGTTCAAATCCTACTAAAAACGCTAAAGAATCCATCACTTCATGCCGAATATTGATTCTTTCGTATTTAGAAGAAAATATCAACTCATGAATCGGCGGTGCCGAATGAATCCGTAAGGATTGAATACGATCATATGGTATATTCAAATCCCTTGCGAGCATTTTGGCCGTTCCGCTCGGAGCGTCTTTCTTCGTAGAAGCATGAATCTCAATAAAATCAAACAAAGGGTATTCTTCTTTAATCATTTGAATCATTTTGGAAAATAAAAAGATTCCTTTGGCATAATTTGCCGACCAATAAAATCTTTTACCACCTTTTAAGGCCCATTCTTCAATCTGTTTTTCGTCATACCCTGTCGTACCACTTAAAACTAAAAAACCATGTTCAATCGCGTATTCTATTTGGGGCGCGGCACCGGGAGAAGAAAAATCTACCACAACATCAATCGGTTCTTTTATTTCTTCTAAAGACGAATAGGTGGGAACAGTTTTATGACGGATTATATCCACTCCCACTATTTCATAAGAATCCTTAAAATACTCATATACTCGATTTCCCATTCTTCCACTGATACCGAGAATCACCATTTTCATACCATTCACCTAGTTTATTTTATGATAAACAGAAGAAAAAAGTTAGGACTTAGCCTCTTTAGATAACGCATTTTTCGCTGCGTTTTGTTGGGCTTCTTTCTTCGATTTACCAAGCCCTTTTCCCATCAATATGTCGTCCATATATACAACCGCTTCAAACGTCTTATCATTTGTCGGCCCGTTTTCACGAACGATTTCATAGCGAATCGTCCTTTTTTCGCTTTGCAGTTTTTCCTGTAAAATCGATTTATAATCTTTAAAATCCAAAATCGTATCAAAATAAGGTATTATAATCTTTTCCACTACCTTATACGCACTTTCAAAACCACCATCTAAAAATACCGCACCCAATACCGCTTCCAAAGCGTCGGCAATGATGGCTGGCCTGCTTCTTCCACCACTCACTTCTTCGCCTTTGCCAAGATAAATAAACGTGGCAAGATGTATCTTATCGGCATATAAATCCAATGCCTCTTCACAAACCGCTTTTGCCCTGGTTTTTGTCAAAACTCCTTCATCTAAATCGATTCCGTCATATAAAAAATCAGACATACATAATTCTAATACAGCATCTCCCAAAAATTCCATTCTTTCATTATCTTTTATCCCTTTTTCATTCGCATAAGAAGAATGAGTCAATGCCTCGATAAGTTTTTGTTTATCCTTAAAAAAATACCCCAATCTTTCTTGTAGAATATTTATATTTTTATTCATTTTGTTCTTCCTTTTTAGGCAATGCTTCCACAACCTTATGAATCAAATCCGTTTGAACCATCGTTATAACTTGTTTAATTGCGTTACTGAACGCATACGCATCGGAATTACCATGTGCTTTCACAACCGGCTTACCGATACCGAAAATCATCGCACCGCCAACTTCCTTTGAATCCATTCTCTTAGCAAAACGTTTCAAATTCTTCTTCATAAACAAATATCCTATCTTACCGCCCAAAGAAGCCTTAATCTCTTCTTTCAGCATCTTTGCCATCGTCTTTGCCGTACCCTCTAAACTCTTCATACATACATTCCCGCTATATCCGTCGCAAACGACAATATCGGTTGGACAATTCGCAATTTGATCCGGTTCCACATTTCCGTAAAATTGTATATTTTTTAAATCTTTCAATAAATAATACGAATCCTTATCGAATTGTCTTCCTTTTCCCGGTTCGGAGCCAATATTCAACAATCCCACTGTCGGATTCTCAATTCCGAAAACTTCTTTCGCACATATCGTTGCGAATATGGCAAACTCTCCAATATGTTCCGGTTTCAATTCCACATTCGCTCCGACATCTAACAACAATCTCGGTTTCCCGTCTAAATTCGGTAATATCGGACAAAGTGCCACTCGTTCCATTTGATCCAATCGACGAATAATAAGATGGGCAGCCATAACAACACATTGTGTCGGCCCACTAGTAACAACCGCATCTACTTCTCCGTTCTTTGCGGCGTACATCGCCTTACATAAGCTAGAATTTTTATTATGTCTTACGGCTCGAATCGGATCTTTTTCTCCCATGTCCATTGTTTCTTCCGTATGAACAATCGAAATACGATCTTTATTTTTCAAATAAGGCAAAATCTTTTTTTCATCACCGAAAAATACAATTTCAATATCCTTATTTTGTTCAAGAGCCATCAAAGCACCGGGAACCGTTGCCTCAACTCCTTTATCTCCTCCATTTGCGTCAATACCAATCTTTATCATGCAAAAACCTCCTTTATTTATATTATTCTACCATTTTCCACTATTAAAAACTAGTTAATTTTACCTTTTTGCATTTTATTCATAGTCAATAATTCCAAAAATTTGGGATTTTTAGAATCCGTTTCCAAAAAAGTATGACAATATCGTTCTCCATCTTGTTTGGCATAACTCCAAATCTTAAAATCCGCTTCAAAATCCGCATAATTCAATCCAACAAAACCACTTTGTTCATCTCCAAAATAATTTCCCGGTCCCCTCAACTTAAAATCTTCAGAAGCAATCTCAAACCCATCGGTTGTCCGACTCAATATATTCAATCGCTCATTTTCCACTTTACTGACCAAAAAACAATATCCTTGCTTATCCGAACGTCCCACCCGTCCTCTAAGTTGATGGATTTGAGCCAAACCATATCGATTGGCATCTAAAATAACCATAACCGTCGCATTCTTTATATCGACTCCAACTTCTATAACAGTAGTTGCCAACAAAACATCATATACTCCGTTTTTAAACTCTTCCATTATCTTGTTCTTTACCGAAGAAGCCAATTTCCCATGAACCATACCAATACGAATATTCGGTAATTTTTCTTCAAAATATGCATAGGCTTGACGAATATCTATCGCGTCTAATTCCGTATTCTCTTCCACTAAAGCAGAGACGATATAAACTTGTTCCTTTTCCGCAACTTTCTTCTTAATAAATTCACAAATATAATCCAATTTACTTTCCGGATACACTTTCGTAATAATCGGTTTCCTGTTTTTCGGCATAGAATGAACCGAAGAAATATCCAAATCTCCAAACGCCGTCAATCCCAACGTTCTCGGAATCGGTGTCGCTGTTAGATACAAACAATCCACCTTTGGAAACTTAGAAATCAACCGGCTCCTCTGTTGGACACCAAACCGATGTTGTTCGTCGATAATGACAATACCCAATTTATGAAAAATAACCTTTTCTTCAATCAAAGCGTGCGTTCCTACTATAATTTGAACCCGATGATTCATCAATCGATATAAAATATCCTCTTTATCTTTCTTTTTAATTCCCGAAGTCAAAAGTTCTACGGAAATATGCATTCCTTCCAATAATTTAGTAATATTTTGATACTGCTGAATAGCCAATAATTCCGTCGGAACCATAATGACCGCTTGATACCCTGCGGAAACCTCCAATACGGCAGACAAATACGCCAAAATACTCTTTCCACAGCCAACATCACCTTGAATCAATCGATTCATAGAATAATCGGCGGAAATATCCCGATAAATATCCTTCATTACTTCTTTTTGATCGGGAGTCAATTCAAACCCAAGACCAAATAAAACCCTACTTATCTGTTCCTTATCAATTACTCGTTCCGGTTTCTTTACTTTCTTCCTCGTTACTTTTAATAATTCCAACGATACAGAATACCAAAAAAATTCCTCATATTTTCTTCTTCTTTGAACCTGAATATAATCCATTTTGGTTTGGGGAAAATGACAAGCCGTTAAAAATCGAACAAAAGGATATAATTTATATTGTTCTATCAATTCCTTCGGTAAATTATCTTCTAAATTTATTCCTACTTGAAACGCACTTTTAACCGCTTTCCGCATCAAATCATTTTTAATTTGTTTCAAATGATAATCCGTTTCTATTTTAATAGAAAACGGCTCAAAAAAAGCATTATGAACAATAAATTCCTTATTCTCTTTTTTATATCTTCCATACAATATAACCGGTGTATTCGTAAACAACTTATACCGCAAATACCCCAAAGAAAAAGATACACATTTTATTTTATAAGATTGAATATTCGCATAAAAAATAATCGTATTTATATTTCTTCTGTACTTCAAAAAAATCGGTTTGGACACTACAACCGCCGAAACACATACCGGTTCACAAGAAAATAAATCCCCAACATTCACCTCATACACCGTATAGGATTTCGGATATGTCGTTACCAAATCTTTTATAGTCAAAATATTTTCCTGTTTTAGATATTCCAAAGTTTTCGGACCGATTCCCTTAATCCCTTCCAAATTCATACCAAATTCTCCTTTAAAGAAAAAAAGTTGGATATGCTCCAACCTTTATAATCTTACTCTACGGCAATAATATAAGAATAAATGTCTTGTTTTCCGTCTATAATCTCCACATCTACATTGGAATTCATAGAAGTGCAAATTTCTTCCAAAGATGACACCTCGTCTTTCGCAACATCTTTTCCGTAAAAGAAAGTTACAACTTGTGTTTCTTTATTAATACAAGAATCCAACAAAGACTTTAATGCGTCCGTTCTCTTTTTAGTTGAAACAACAATTTCACCATTTACAATTCCCATATAATCATTAGCGGTAATCTTAACTCCTCCGATTTCCGTATCCCGAATAGAATATGTAATTTCTCCGGAAGTTACATTCTCTATCGCTTCTGTCATTTGTGCCAAATTCGTATCCATATCCGCTTCCGGATCAAAATACATCAAAGAAGCATATCCTTGAGCGATAGTCTTCGCCTTAATTACTTCCACACGACAATTCTTAACCATACCGGCCGCTTGATTTGCCGCCATAATAACATTGGAATTATTCGGAATGACAATAACATTTTCCGCATTTACCTTCTCGATTGCGGCAACAAAGGCCTCCGTAGAAGGATTCATTGTCTGTCCGCCTTCAATAACATAGTCTACACCTAAATCTTTAAACGTAGACTCTATACCATCTCCGAAACATACCGCCACTAACGCAAAAGTCTTACGAGGCTGTGGTTTCTCTTGTCCGGCTCCATCTTTTAATTCGGAATGTTGTAATTTCATATTTTCGATTTTCAAGGAAGTAAACTCTCCATACTTTTGGGCCGTTTCCAACGCTTTACCCGGACGATTGGTATGAACGTGTACCTTTACCAACTTATCGTCTTTCACAACGACCAAAGAGTCTCCCAATAAAGACAAACTAGATTTTAAAACCTTTTCATCAAAAACTTCCGGTTTTCGCAATTCTAAAATAAACTCTGTACAATAACTGTATTTAATCTCCGCATCGACACTTGCGGCAGCACTCTTCTTTTCTTCCTTATTATCCTCTGCGGCTTCCAGCATATTGCCTTTCAAAGCCATAATCATACCTTCTATGATTTTACAGAATCCGGCTCCGCCCGAATCCACAACACCCGCTTCCTTTAAAACAGGCAACAAATTCGGAGTGTTTTCCAAAGCCTTCTTGGCTTCCTTAATATAACAATCCATCAAATCGTCTATAGTGTTAAATTCCGCCAATCTCTTTTTTGTATTTTCCGCCGCTTCACGAACAACAGTTAAAATCGTACCTTCTACCGGTTCCATTACCGCCTTATACGCAATTTGACAGCCGGATTCCAAGCAATTCATAAACTCTTCAATAGAAAGTTCATTATGTTGAATATCTTTTAATCCCACATACACTCCTCTAAAGAATTGAGATAAAATAACGCCCGAATTCCCTCTGGCTCCCATCAACGCTCCTCGAGATAACACTTTAGCAACTTCGATAATAGAACTGGATTCGCACGCAGTCATTTCCCGAACGCCGGACATCACCGTCATAGACATATTGGTTCCCGTATCTCCGTCCGGAACAGGGAATACATTTAATTGATCGATTTCTTTATGATTATTTTTTAAATTGATAGCGCCATTCATTACCATCGTTTTTAAAAGTGCGACACTTATACTCCTTACACCCATATGGTAATCCTCCTAAAATATCAAGATGTTTCTATATAGATTATACAGATTCTTCTGTAATAGTTTTAAACTTAAAACATAATTTTTTATTCGTTAAATTCTCTTTTTTTACTATGCAGAATCTCACCAACTTTTTTATTAAATGTCTAATTCATTTAACATTATAGCATTTAATCATCTATTTGTAAATGCTTTTTTCTTCTTCGAGAATACGCTAAGCAATATATCACTTTTTACTCAACTTGTCAAATATTAATATTTTTTAGTAAAAAAAAGCGAAATCAACCTATAAAATATTAAAAAATTAAAAAAAACACCTTGATTAATTCTATAGAATAATGTAAAATAGAGGGGCTGAATGAATTTAGATTAATTGGTTAAGGAGGTTAGAACCATGGCAAAATGTTATATTACCGGTAAAACAACGGTAACAGGAAACAGAAGATCTCATGCTTTAAATGCTACCCGTCGTACTTGGAAAGCCAATCTTCAAACTATTCACATTAAAGACGAAAATGGAAATGTAAAAAAAGTTAAAGTTTCTGCAAGAGCGTTAAAAAAGGGAAATATTGAAAGAGTTTAATTCTTTCTTAAAAATAAAAAGCGGCTAATTGCCGTTTTTTATTTTTACATAAAAAAAGAAAGAAATTATTTTTTCTTTCCTCCGCAAATCATATTTAAAATACAACTTAAGAATTTGGGTAACTTAATCACAACAATCCTTTTCACAGTATCACCTTATTCCATACTATGCGAAAAGACCATTAAATATTCTTAATTTTATTCAAATTTTCTAAAGAATTTTTATGACTACAAACATACGAACCTACAACAACAATATCCAAATACTTACTTACCTTTTGTATCGTTTCATCATTGATGCCACCATCAATACTTATTTCATAAGAATATCCTTTTTCTTTTCTTAATTCATATAATCTTTTTACTTTTTCAACACTCGATTCCAAAAACTTTTGACCGCCGAAACCTGGTTCGACAGACATAACCATTACCAAATCGACAAAAGGTAAAACTTCTTCTATTTCTTCTACTTTCGTCTTAGGACAAATAGAAATTCCGGCTGGAATACCGAAAGATTGAATCAACCGCACCGTCGACAAAACATCGCAATCTGCTTCGACATGAAATGTAATACGATCACTTCCCGCTTCCGCAAATTGTTTAATATAATTTTGAGGGTGAAGAATCATTAAATGCGTATCAAACTTGGTTTTGGTCATTTTGCGTAAATCTTTTACAAAAGAATACCCATATGTAATATTAGGAACAAATTCCCCGTCCATTACATCAAAATGAATATAATCCACTTCATTCATTAAATCTTTGATACTCATTTCCACATTCGCAAAATCTGCCGACAAAATAGATAAAGAAATTTTCATAATTTACTACCTCTTCCTTCCATTCTTCTTAACATTTGAAGATAATTTTCATATCTGGAACTTAAAATCTTTCCTTCCTTCACTCCCGATATAACTCCACAACCAAAACTTCCCTCTTTATGCAAACAATTCTTATACCGACAAGAATATTGTTTAAATTCAATAAACAATTCCGCTAATTTTTCTTCGGAAATCTGAAATAAATCCAACTTGGAAAACCCAGGAGTATCTCCGATATATCCATTTTCATATTCATATAAACTCGTTTGTCTAGTCGTATGTTTTCCTCTGCCTAACGCATTGGAAATTTCTTGTGTTTTTAACCGAGCATTCGGTATAATCGCATTAATCAAAGTAGACTTGCCCGCTCCCGTTTGACCGGATAAAACCGTTATTTTATCGTTTAACACATCACAAACGGCTTCGATTCCTTTTTTATTTAACCCATCTATATATAATACTTTATACCCTAAATTTTCATAATACAATAATTTTTCTTTTAATTCATTTAATTTTTCTTCTGCTATTTTATCTATCTTCGTAACGACAATAATCGGATTGATTTTTTCTTTTAAAATATTAACCAAAAACAAATCCAACAACAAAAAAGAGAATTCCGGTTCCGTTGCCGCAAAAATCAAAAGAATTTGATCCACATTCGCAATCTCCGGACGAATCAACTCATTTTTCCTTGGTTCAATATGATCAATCCAATCCTTTTCCACATACACAATATCTCCGACTTTCGGAGAAATCTTAACCTGCGTCGGAACCGCTTTGGAACTGAAAGATTTATCATTCGGTCTGGTAACTCTTACATTTCTCAACTTACCACGAGCCTTAACTTTAATCTCTTCTTTATTAGCCAAAACCACCGTATAAACTCCGCTATTGCTGTTAATAACTCTCCCTTTTTGCATAAATTCTCCTATTTCGTCATATAAATTTTCCATTCTTTTCCTTTTTCCAAACCGACAATACAAGATTGGTTTGATATGGAATTCACATAGATTATATCATATTCTATATCCAATTCATTTAAAGCATATAAAAATTCTTCTATTTTTATACCTGTTACTTCCATAGGCATTCCCTTAGAAACATATACATCAAAGGCATATCGATTTCCCTTTTTCAATATCGTTCCTTCCAAAATCGACTGTGATAAAACAATATCTTTCTCTATGGGTGCATTATAATAAATAATATTATAATTCAAATCATACGAATCCAACAATCGTATCACATCTGTTATCGGTAATCCCGATAAATTCGGCATTGTAAAATACTGATCATTTACCGCTACCGTCAATACAAGTTTTTCTCCTTTAACAACCTGTTCCTCCGTTTTCTTGGATTGAGCGATAATCTGTCCGCTATTAGCCTCATTTTGAACGACATATTCTACAGAATACTCAATCCCTTGTTTTTCACAATATTGTTGAATCCAATCTATATTATTTTCATATATCAATCCGACAAAATTCGGATAATACTTGGGTAAAGGTTTTTCAATATAAACCTCTATCGGATACGTCGTATATACCTTACTTCCTTCTTTCGGAACCGTATAATCCACACAAAAAGATTCTCCGTCAATATAATAAATCTTATAATTTAATTTCTCTTTTTTCATCTGTTGTTTCAATTCTTCTTCCGTCAAACCGACAAAATTCGGCACACAAACAACTTTCGAATGAAAAATACGGGGAGAAATATATAAATAATATATCCACCCAATTCCGATAATTCCTATAATAATCCATAAAATACGAGTAAATTTCATTTTTCAACACCCGTATTATTTTTCGTATTTTTTAATAAAACTATTCTTCTTTTTTCATTTGTTTACTGCGAAGTTGCCCACAAGCCGCATCAATATCTCCGCCTTGTTCCCGTCGAAGTTGAACATTGATCTTTCTTTTTTTCAAAATATCGAAAAACTCAACCATTGTCTGTTTCAAAGACCGCTTAAATGGTTTTTCCATAACCTCATTATACGGTATCAAATTCACATAGACATTATATCCATGCAGTAAATCACATAACTTATCGGCACAATCTTTTCCGTCATTGATATCTTTTAAAAGAATATACTCTATCGTTACTCTCCGATTCGTTTTTTCTATATAATATCCCACGGCTTCCATAATTTTTTCCAAAGGATATTTCTGATTTATCGGCATAATACGATTCCGTATCTCATTGGTAGGAGCGTGTAGCGATATTGCCAAATTGACTTGTAGCGGAAATTCACTGTATTCATATATCTTATCTACCAATCCGCAAGTAGAAACCGTAATATGTCGAGAACCAATCTCCAAACCCAATGGGTGATTGATAATTTGAATGAACCGTAACACATTATCATAATTATCAAACGGTTCCCCAATTCCCATAATAACCACATGACTGATTCGTATTTTGGCAAATTCCGAAACGGAAAGAAGTTGTAAAACCATTTCTGAAGTTTTTAAATTTCTTTTCTTCTTTTTCAACCCACTCGCACAAAACGCACAACCCATATTACAACCCACTTGTGTCGTTACGCAAATACTATATCCGTAATTATTTTTCATTAAAACGGATTCAATCCAATTTCCGTCTTCCAAACGAAACAAAAATTTTTGTGTTCCGTCGCTTGAAACTTGGTGTGTTACGCACTCTAAAGCGGAAAAATAAAACTGTTCTTTTAATTTAGCAAGCACTTCTTTTTTGATATTCGTCATCGAATCAAAATCATGAACCCTATGACGATAAATCCATTCTATAACTTGCGAACTGCGAAACGGCTTTTCTCCGTTTTCTACAAAATATTGTTTAAACATTTCTTCGCTATACTCGTAAATGCTTTCCATACTACCACCTAATTTCTTCTTTATTATACAAGATTTTCTTTCTTTATTTCAATATAAAAATAACGAAACCATTTATCTTTCTTTTAAAAAAATAAGAAAGATAAAATAATAAAAGCCCGATTTTCATCATCGAGCCTTATTACATAAAATTATTCTCTTAATTTAGCGTGATAAGTAAATTCCAAACGATTTAAAATAGAATGAATAATCTTATCTACTTCTTGAGCCTCTAACGTCTTAGAAGGATCTTCAAACGTCAACTTAAATGCCAAAGACTTTTCGTCTTTCCCGATGTTTTCTCCTTCATAAACATCAAACAACTCAATGTTAGTCAATAACTTTTTCCCTGTTTGTTTTATCAAGGCTTGTATATCCAAAGACGGAATATCTTTCTTACATACAATCGCCAAATCTCTAGTAATAGATGGGAATTTATTGATTGGTTTATAAATAAAAGATTCTACAGAAGATAAAATATCTTCCAAATTCAACTCCAAAGCGACCGTTAATCCAATACCCATTTCTTTAGAAAACTTAGGGTGCATTTGCCCAATTATACCAATCAATTTATTCTCATAAACAATACCGGCACATCTTCCCGAATGAAAAGTAGAAACATCTTTATATGGTGTATAACTCAAATGAATATTCATTTTTTCACACAATGTTGCCAAAATTCCTTTCAATAGATAAAATCCGGCTTCTTGTTTTTCTCCTTTCCATAAATGAGAAGAATATACTCCCGATAACGCAATCGACAATTTCAATTCTTCTTTCTCCATAGAATAAACATTCCCAATTTCAAACAAAGCCAAATTATCGATTTTTCTTGCCTTATTATACATTACAGCATCGATTACCCCATTTAAAAGACTTTGTCGCATCACAGCCCGATCCTCCGTCATAGGCATAAGAACTTCTACCGGGGTACCTGCGGAAATCGTATATAAATGTAAATCCTTTTTCGCAATCAAAGAATACGATACAATTTCATTTAAACCCATATTCGATAAAATTTGGCGAATCAACCGAATTCTCTTTTGACGATACGTTAAACCACCTTTATCCGAAGTAGAAGCAATCGTAGTCGGTATTTTATCATACCCGTATATTCTTGCCACATCTTCCGCAATATCTTGAATAGAGGCCTCCAAATCCATTCTTCGAGAAGGCAATACAATCTTATACAACAATCCATCTTTTTTATAACAATATTCCAACCGATCGAAAATATTCTGCATATCTCTATCGGAAATCTCCGTACCCAATATTGAATTTATCTTATCTGTACTAACTTCCACACATTTTTCTTCTAAAACAACCTTTATATCATAAGCCACTTTATCATATATCTCGGCAGAACAAAGTTCTTGCATCAACTGAGCAGCATAATCCAATGCTCGTTCTACTCGTTCATAATCTATTTTTCGCTCAAAACGGATAGAAGATTCACTTTTTAAACCGATTTTAGAAGAAGTGCGACGAATGGATAGCGGATCAAAATACGCAGCCTCTAAAACGATATTTTTCGTTGTCGATTCTACTTCAGTGGTTAATCCACCCATAACACCCGCAACACAAACCGCTTCTTTACCATTGGTAATGACAATGTCATCTTCGTTCAACGTTCTTTCAATATTATCCAAAGTAAACAATTTTTCATCCTTATGGGCTTGACGAACCACAATCGTATTTCCCAATGCGTCCGCATCAAAAGCGTGAAGAGGCTGTCCCATTTCCATTAAAACAAAATTGGTAATATCTACAACATTATTGATTGGACGAATTCCACTCGCAATCAATCTGGCTCTCAACCATTGTGGTGACGGACCGATACTAACATTTGCCAAATATCTTGCGTAATATTTATAACATTTGTCGGTTTCCACTTTCACCGTTATCGGATTGACTTTAGAAGAAACTTCCAAAGAAGGTTCGATAGGGCAAATCTTTTGATTCAACACCGCCCCTAAATCATACGCAACCCCTTCAATCGATAACAAATCCGAACGATTGGAAGTCAACTCCAAATCGATTACCGTATCGTCCAATCCCAAATAAGTAAGCGGATTTGTCCCTACCTCCGCATCATTAGGCAGTAAATAAATACCGTTTTTAAACTCTTCTTCCACATATTTTTCTTCTATACCCAATTCTTGTAAAGAACATAACATACCATTCGATTCTACTCCTCGAATCTTAGAAGGCTTAATTTTAAAATCACCTGGCAATATCGCTCCCGGTAAAGCCACAATCGCTTTTACACCCGTTTGAACATTCGGGGCTCCACATACAATCTGAGTAACTTCATTCGGACGAATCTCAACTTGACATATATGTAAATGATCGCTATCTGGGTGCATTTGACAATCCAGTACTTTTCCTATGACAAGACAATCGACATCAACCAATTTCTTATAAGATTCGATTTCGCAAATATGAAAACTGATTTGATTAAACAATTCTTCGTCGGTAATTTTATCCAAATTCAAATATTCTTTTAACCAATTCTTAGAAACTTTCATTTTACTTTACCTCCTTAAATTGATTCAAAAACCGAATATCATTCGTATAAAAATTACGAATATCGTCGATTCTGTATTTCAACATTGTCAATCGTTCTACTCCGATACCGAACGCAAAACCTTGAATTTCTTTTGGATCATACCCGGACATACGTAAAACATTATCATTTACCATGCCGGCACCCAAAACCTCTATCCAACCCGTATTTTTACAAGTAGGGCAGCCTTTTCCATTACATAATCCACAAGATACATCTACTTCCACAGAAGGTTCCGTAAAAGGGAAAAAAGAAGGTCTTAAACGAATTTCTCTATCTTCTCCCAACATCTTTTTCGCCATTTCCAATAACGCTCCCTTTAAATCAGCCAACGTTATATTCTTTCCTAAAACAAGTCCTTCGCATTGCATAAATTGATGAGAATGTGTCGCATCGTCCGCATCTCTTCTATAAACCTTACCAGGACAAATAATCTTAATCGGTTTCCCTTCTTCTTCCAACATTGTTCTTACCTGAACGGGAGAAGTCTGACTTCTTAACAAAAGTTCAGGAGAAATATAAAACGTATCTTGCATATCTCTTGCAGGGTGTCCTTTTGGCAAATTCAATTTTTCAAAACAATTTTCATCTGTTTCAATCTCCGGTCCTTCCGCAACCTTATATCCCATACCAATATATAAATCTTCTAATTCCATAATGGTCTGATTTAACGGGTGAATTCCCCCAATCGGTAAATGAACTCCCGGTAATGTTACATCAATAGACTCACTTTGTAATTTTTTGGAAATAATCGCCTCTTCAATGGCTTTTCGTTTCTCTTCAAACTTAGCCTCCAACAATTCCTTAATACGATTAGACCGCATTCCGATTTCTTTTCTCGCTTCTACCGTCAAATCTCTCATATTGGACATCATTTGGGCAACAACACCTTTTTTACCCAAATAGTTTGCCTTCTTTTGTTGTAGAAGGTTTAAATCATCGATCGCATTCAATTCTTTTTCCGCTTCTTCCACAACTTTGTCTAACTGTTCTAAATTTCCCATATATCCTCCTCTTATTCATAAAAAAAATCCTTAGATTTCTCTAAGGACGAATTAAACCGTGGTACCACCCTAGTTCTATATCAAATATAGCACTCATTGTCTTTAACGCAGATAAAACGGACGCAATTAACGTCATTCCAAAAGTGAATTCATAGCTCTACTCCGAAAAGGTCTTTCACCAAATAACCTTCTCTCTACATCGTTTCGTAACCATTACGGCTTTTATCCTCATTTTTTTATAAACACCTATATTATACTCAAAAGCCTTCCCAATTTCAAGATTAGAAAACCTACTTTATTTTATAAATTTTCATTCGATCCAAAACGCCTATACTATCCGTATAATTCCCTACTTCCGTTTTCTCCAATTCTTCTCCCAACACTCTGAATTTGGAATCAATCGTATCAATATACCATAACACCAACGCTTCCGGAGTCATCGGTCTTTTTGCGGAGCCAAATTGAGGTTGTCCATGATGAGAAACCAACATATGTTCCAACATAAGAACCTCTTCCGTATCCTTATATCCCAATTTTTCAGCGACCCGTTCAATCTCCATCGCACCCAAAACCAAATGTCCCAATAATTGACCTTTTAAAGAATACTCCGTATTGATTACCCCTGTAAGTTCTATCGTCTTCCCTATATCGTGAAGCAATATACCTGCATAAACATAATTCTTATCCAAATAAGAGTAATTCTCCAAAAATCCATCGGATAAATGTAACATTCCTATACTATGATACGCCAATCCACCAACATAGGCATGATGGAGTTTGGACGCCGCGGGATAAATAAAAAACTTATCCTTATATTCTTCAATTAGCGTTTCGGTAATAGAACGAATAATCGAATTTTCTATTTTTCCGATATATTTCTTAATTTCTTCTATCGCATATTCCATAGAAATAGGGGCAGACGGAAAAAACTTACGAAGTGCTTCATTAGAACTTTCCAAAGATAACTGATTCGGTTGTTCTACTTCCGTAACCATATTCGCCATACGTCCACCATATTGAGCGGTATAAATAAACTTATATAATCCACCAACTTTAATCAAATCTATCATAGAAGGTGAAATCTTCAAATTGAATGTTTCATTCTTTTCATTAACAACCAATATATTATAAATTCCATCGGAAGTATTGATTCCCATTACTTTAGCCATCAATTCCATTTTTTTCCATCTCCCTTAAATAAATAAACTCCCGGAGAATGCATCGTAAAAGAATTAACCTTTTCTTTTCTCTTCTTATATCCATCAAAAATCAATTCCACATTTTCCAATTCTATCGTCCGATCGGAAGAATCGTTTTTAATGATAATATAAAGTTTTTCCCCTTCTGTTTGAATCAAAAACGCAAATGTATGATAATCCAATAATCCTTCCAAAACATGAGCATATCTTTTAATCTCAACCGCAGTCGAAAACCGTAAAAGACTGCATTTTTTTCGAATCGAAATCAAATCTCTTATCGTTTGAACCATAGATAAATATGTATCTCTTCTTTCATAATCTATCTTATTGATTTCGTCTTTACTATTATAAGAATTTTCAATTCCCTGTTTTGTTCGGAAAAATTCCTCACCGGCATGAATAAAAGGAATCCCCTGAGAAACCAACACGATTTCCAACGCCAAGCGACAAGCATCTAAATTTTGTTTATTATCGAGCTTCAAATGCGTATTTCCATAATCATACATCGTATAATTATCATGACATTCTACATAATTTATCGATTGAGTCGGCTCATGAAATTTAAAATAATCAATACAAGATCCTAATAAAATGTGATATAAATCGAAAAATCCCTTTCCTCCACCATACGCATATCCAGGGAAATGATTTCCTTGACTTCCTCGAATAAAATCTCTAAATCGATCATTAAAAAAGGCATATTGCGGAATCTTATAATGATTAAACATATGCGGTCTATCTTCATCAGGCAACGGATTATTCATATTCCAACCCTCTCCATACAACATAATGGATTTATCGATAGAAGAAAGTTCGACATACGCTTTTTGGAGCGTTTTAATATCCAATAATCCCATTAAATCAAATCGGAATCCGGAAACATGAAAAATCTTCGCATAATATTTCAGTACATCACGAATAAATCTCGAACACATATACCTTTCGGAAGCAAAATCATTTCCACAAAAAGAAGCATTCGACATCTTTCCGTCCAATCCCACTCTGTAATTATAACCTGGCACCAAATAATCAAAAGGAAATTCGTCATATTTATATACATGATTAAATACAACGTCCATATTGACCCGAATTCCATTTTTATGGCAATTATCTATAAATTCCAATACTTCATTAATTCGGGAATACGGATCGTCCGGATTTTTAGAATACCACCCACACGGAATAAAATATTGTTCCGGATTATATCCCCAATTATAATTTTGATTCTTTTTAACATCATCTACTCCACCGAAATCAAAAATAGGTAATACCTGTAAATGCGTAATTCCCAAAGAAGATATATAAGAAATGCCCGTCGACTCTCCGCTTTTGGTCGGCTTATCTTCCAACATTCCCAAGAAAGTACCTTGATTCTCGTCTTTTAAATAATATGTAAAATCACGAATCGATGCTTCATATATAATAGCGTCCGTATATTTCCCACTAAATTTCGGCTTCGGATACTTCATTTTATATAATTTATTTATATCTATGATATAGTTATATTCTCCATTTGCCGAAGAAGAAATCGCATACGGATCATGAATTCGCTTAAAATTTTCAAATACCCGAACATAAAACAAATACTTATATCCTTCCAAATCTCCTTCAATGGTACATTCCCATAACCCACCACCGGTATAAGAAAATGGAAACTTCTCTTTTTTATCTTGATAAAACAATTCTACAACAATTTCTTTAGCAACTGGAGTCCATAACCGAAAAACCGATCTTTCTTTGGTATAATCTACACCCAAAGGACCATCATACTTAAATTTTTCTTCAAATTCTTTACTGCGGATAATACCTCCGCTCCGCAACAAACATTTATTTTTTTGATTATCTATAATATAGTAATCCTTATTTAATTCCACAATAGGCAAAGAACGCACTACAAACTTATAAAAAGCATATTCTTCATAAAAAGATAATATATCCAATTTATATTTTTTTCTTTTATCCAAAAGATAAAATTCTTTATCTTCTTTTCCTAAATCTTTATCTACCAAAATCGCTATCTCTTCAAAGGAATCAATATACGCTTTCATTTTCTCTAACATTTTATAACATCCAATCCTTTTAAAAATATAATGATACTTTTTCTCTTATTTTCTATTCTTCCGTCCAATATCGCCCGAATGATTTCTTTTCGAACAACAGAAATCATTTTTCCTTGATAATATTTACTTAATTCTTTATTGTCGACGGCAAGAAGATCTTTTTTATGAATCTTTAAACCTTTTAAAGATTCTACAATCTCCCTATACCCCAAATTGGTAAGCACATCAATCAAATCCGTAAGGATTTCTTCATTCTCATAAATCACATAATTCGAACAATCGGAATCCAATACTTTCTTTAAAACCAAACCCTTCTTCTTATCTTCATTGGAAGTAATCTTCGGAAATGTCCCATATTTCATATAATAGTATATGCATAGATCCTCTTGACGATAAGAATCCGAAACAATATCAAACCATTTTTTATATTCTTCTATATATTCGAAAATATTATATTTTTCTATATAATTATACCCATTTTTTCCTTTACAGTACAATATTTTTACAAAAAAATCATAAATTCTTTCATTCGAAAGAAAAGATAAAAGATGTTTCTTGTTGATAATGGCTTTCAACGTATCTTCTTCAATAATAAAATCCAACTTAGAAGACAAATATAATCCTCTTAAAATCCTTAAAGCGTCTTCTTCAAACCGCTTATTCGGATCTCCTATTGTTCGAATAATTTTTCGGTTTAAATCCTCTTGTCCATTCCAATAATCCAATATATTTCCATCTTTATCTAGCGCAAGAGCGTTGATAGTAAAATCCCTTCGCTTTGAATCTTCTTTAAACGTATCCACCAACTCAATTTTAGGGTGGCGATGATCAACATATTCCAAATCTTTTCGAAATTGCGTAATTTCAATCTTTTGTTTTCCTATTGAAATAGTAACACCTGCATAAGAAATTCCCGTTTCCAAAACATCAAAATATTGTTTCAATACTTCTATCGGCATATTTGTGGCAATATCTATATCATTCACAGACAATCCCAATAAATAATCACGAACAGCCCCACCGACAATATAACCGCTATATCCTTGTTGTTCTATCTGTTTTAATATTTGAATTCCCGTTTCCAAATCCTTCATATTATGCACCAATACCATTATATCATAGTTTATTGAAAATATATAAGTCATAAGTTATAATATTTACGGTGAAAGATATGAAACGGATACAAAATACTTATCAAAATACAATAATTATTCAAAAATCCGAATTTATAACTCAAATTTTTAGAGTTCATTCTTTGGAAGAAGTCAATACGTACTTAGACCAAGTCAAAAAAAAATATTATGATGCAACCCATAATTGTTATGCCTATATCTTAGGAGAAAATCAAGAAATACAAAAATGTTTTGACGATGGAGAGCCACAAAAAACAGCCGGTTTCCCAATGATAGAGGTATTAAAAAAGAATCATTTAACCGATATATTGGTTATAACAACCCGTTATTTCGGTGGCATTCTTTTAGGAGCGGGCGGTCTTATTCGAGCATACTCTTCTTCAGTAAGCGAATGCTTGAAACTAGCCACATTTTATGAAAGAAAAAAACAAAAAGAATTCCAACTTATTTTATCCTATTCCGGCTATAATACCTTATTAAAGACAATACACTATATCCATATAATAGATACTTCTTTCCTTACAGATGTCATACTCATTGCCACTTGTGATAAAGAAGATTATAAAAAATTAGAAAAAGATTTATACACCTTCAAAATTGATTTCACCAATTTACAAGAACGAAAAGATACATTTATTGAAATTTCTGTTGATACTTCAATTTAGTTGCCTCTCCGCCACGAATATGGCGGATTTGTTTATTGTATTCCAATAAATCTCTAACTTCTTCATATAACTCATAATCCATATCCTTTAATCTCGTAGTTAAGTCATTATGGACCGTCGATTTAGAATATCCAACCATTTTCGCAACCTCTCTTACCGTTCGTCTTCCTTCCAACATTAAATAAGCCATTTTTAAAACCCTATTATCCACATAGTCCATTCTAATCACCTATCAAACTATATGTCATTACAAAAAAAATAAGACTAACCATTAAAAATTAGTCTTATTTTTCTTTAATTATAACAAATCGTAGTCATCAGGATCTTGTGGCGGAACAGGAAGTTTTTGTTCATCGTGTAAGTTATTTACACTATTATTTACTTTAGAAGTTACATAAAGTCCCAAAGAAAGTAATCCCATAAATGCCAATGTTAATCCAAAGATTGTTTTAACTTTTTTCATAAAACTTATTTCCTCCTCTTTTAAAATTCAATCGGATTTTATAAGTTTTATAGGAATCTTTCAAATTTGATTTTTTGTGTTTCACAATATAAAATGATAACTTACGGTTAGAATTTAAAATTCAAAAGAAAAAGACTTCTTCTTTTAAATTTAGAAAAAGTCTTAAAACGATTTACATTTTCGACAAAAATTTACAAAATTTGACAAATGTTGAATTGCCTAATTCTTTGACTGTCATACGCAATATAGTGCTATTTTTTTCTATATTTTCATTTTTTAAATATAAACTATATATATATTCTAAAACGCAAGTATACGTTTTATAAATTTCTATATTTGATTTGTTCATATATGTTTGATATAAATTCAAAAATTCTTCTTTTTTATCCAACTTATACAAAACAAAGGCATATTCTATTTGTAATTCTACTCGATCTATATCTAAGTGATTCTGAAGTAATTCATATACTTCTTCATATTTATTTAAAAATATAAAAGATTCACTCATTCCTCGAAGTATGGCAGTTTGTTGTTTTATATTATAATTTTCTAAGCCATAATATAGTTCTTGAAGAGTATAATAGGCTTGTAAAAAACTATTTCCCATTATATAAGAATAGGCTATATTGGTTTTTATAGAAACAGCCCTAAAGAAATTCGAACATTGTATGAATCCGTCATAAGATTTTTGACCATAAACAACAGAATTAATATAATTTCCTACCAAATAATATGAATCCGAAATGATTTTATACATTAAAGGTTGAAAAAAGTAATAGTCGTTTGCAGAATTAATTGTATTTTCTATGGTATTTTCGTCAATGGTATTTTTTAATCCTTGATATGTTATTACAAGCATATTATATAAAACATAATAATCCTTTATTATTAAAGATTTATATGATTTTAATGTTTCAATAAATATTTGTAGAATATTTAATCTATCTTGTCTAATTAATTTTCCCAATGATATTTTCAAAAATACTTCTAAGATATAGAAATAAATTTCATGCATAGAAGCAATCGTTCTATTTTCGGTAGATGTATCTCCTAGGACATCTTCTATTATTTTTAAATCTTCCTCATATTTTTCAACTCTTTTATATAAAATATCTTCAAAGATCTTGGAATATTGTTGGGATAATGTGATTAATTGTTCATTTGTTGGAATAATGATGTTGTATTTTTTGGAAATTATTCCATAATAATAATGTTTGTTTTTTTCTTTGTTTTTTAAAAAGAAACGATAAGAATTCGGACAAATACCTGTTTTATCAAAAAAATCCTTTTTCAAAATATGATTTTCTTTCAGATAAATTTCCAAAAAAGTATAGTAGTTGTCAATGTTTACAACATCTTTCAAATTAAAATTATAAATATATTTCATATGTTCCACTCCTTCTATTCCATTTTACAATGAATTTTATTTTTTTTAAATCATTTTCGTAAAAAAACACAAAAATATTTGTGCTTTTTACGATTTTTTAAAATAAAAAATGAACTATGAAAATTTCAAGTCATTCCCATAGTCCGTTTTTATCTACTTTATTCTGTATAAATGGTTTTATTTTACTTCTGCGACTTCTTCGATTTCTTTTCCAAAGATTGTAGTAGGATTCAAATATTTACCGTTTACTTTTACTTCTAAATGTACATGCACACCTGCTTCAGTATCATTGATAGAGGTAGATGCCTTTGCGATAACAGCACCTTGTTTTACAGTATCTCCTGCTTTTACTTTAACGTCAGATAAGGAAGAATAAACACTTACAACATTATTAGAATGTTTAATTTCAACTGTCGTTCCGGCAAGCTCGTCCTCTGTTACAGAAAGAACTGTTCCGCTGTAAATTGCCAAAACATCAAATGTTGCGTTATTAGCCTTTGCATAACTTGTCCCAGTTGAAGTGATAAATTCGCTTCCTGTAACAATAACCGCACTTTCTAATTCTTCATCTGATAAAGTTTCATCAAAGAATGTTCTAACCAATTTGTAATCTCCTGTTAAAGGCAAAGTAAATTTTTCAACAACAGGTAAATTAGGTTGTGGAGTGGAACCTCCGTTTGTAGATGGGTCATTTACATCTGGAGTCGGATCAACAGGTATATCTGTTTCTCCTTTCTTTCTTGAGTTTAAAGCCAAAGTTGCAATACCGATTACAGCCGCAAATACAAATACAACTACACCGATAAATATTAACAATTCCTTTTTTTCAATGAAAAATCTTTTTGTTTTTTCTTTCATGTCTTTCACCTCAATTTTAGTATTGACAAAATTTAGGTGAATATACATAAAATTTTAAAATTGCATAGAATTTATCAAAGACATTACTGCCGTAGCCAAAAAATAAGCCAAAAGTATAGAAACTAAAAATTGTCCGGCACGAATTTGCCAAGTGCTTCCTTGTTTGAATAATTGTTCGAATCTTGTTCCTAAAATGATAAAATAACTTAATAAGAAAAAAATACAAAACAAAATAGTATAAATTAATCCTTGAATATTAATTGCGATTGCTGACATATATCCTCCTTAAGAAAGAAATGCCATACATATAATATGGCATTTTATAAACTACCGGCGTTAGCCTTTTTTAAATGATCTCTCAATTCTTTTTCTTTTTGTGTAAAATCCGTTACTTCTTGACGATTCCGTTCTAAGCGTTCTTTACGAATTTCTTCTAAATGGGCTTTGGCTGATTGAGAATCTTGACCGATTTGGGCTTCTTGAACCAAAACCGTTACTGCATTATTGTGAAATTCCAATATACCACTTACAATAACAACATAAAATTCATTTGTATCTCGAACAAGTTTAATATATCCTTCTTCCATAACCGTAACTACCGGAACATGATTCTCCATAATGGCAAACTCGCCGTCCTGATTGCTGTGGACAACCACATAATCGACTTCTTCGTTATATAAATTCCCTTGATGCGTAGAAATTATAATTTTCATTGTTTTAATTTCTCCGCCTTTTTAATGGCATCATCTATCGTTCCTACCAAACGGAATGCTTCTTCTGGAAGATCATCGTGTAAACCATCTAAAATTTCTTTAAATCCCCGAACGGTTTCTTTAATCGGAACATACACTCCCGGAACACCGGTAAATTGACCGCCGATAAACATATTTTGAGATAAGAACAACCGAATTCTTCTTGCTCGTAAAACGACAAGTTTATCTTCTTCAGATAACTCATCCATACCCAAAATGGCTATAATATCCAAAAGTTCATTATATCGTTGAATGATTTGTTGAACACGACGGGCAACATCATAATGTTCTTGACCTACAATATTCGGTTGAAGTGCTCTTGACGTAGACGCAAGCGGATCTACGGCAGGGTAAATTCCTTCCTCTGTCAATTTACGAGATAGGTTTGTTGTTGCGTCCAAATGTGTAAATGTAGTTGCAGGGGCAGGATCAGTATAATCGTCTGCCGGAACATAAATAGCTTGAATCGAGGTAATAGATCCTTCTTTGGTAGAAGTGATTCTTTCCTGCAACTTACCCATTTCGGTAGCCAAAGTTGGTTGATATCCAACGGCAGAAGGCATTCTACCCAATAAAGCAGAAACTTCAGAACCTGCTTGAGTAAAACGGAAAATATTATCAATGAACAATAAGACGTCTTGGTGTTCTTGATCTCTGAAATATTCTGCCATAGTCAATCCGGATAATGCCACACGCATACGAGCCCCCGGTGGTTCATTCATTTGACCGAAAACCATTGCGGTTTTATTTATAACACCGCTTTCGCTCATTTCACTATATAAATCATTACCTTCTCTTGTTCTTTCTCCAACACCGGTAAAAACAGAAATTCCTCCATGTTCTTGGGCAACATTATGAATTAATTCTTGAATAAGAACCGTTTTTCCTACTCCAGCACCACCGAATAAACCTATTTTACCTCCTTTAATATACGGAGCCAATAAGTCTACAACTTTAATTCCCGTTTCCAAAATTTCAACATTAGAAGATAATTCCTCTAATTTAGGGGCATCTCTATGAATTGGCATTCTAGTAACATTTTTTAATTCCCCTTTATTGTCAATGGGATTTCCCAATACATTAAACACTCTTCCCAAAGTTTCTTTACCGACCGGAACGGAAATCGGACCACCTTTTGATTCAACCGGCATTCCCCGAACCAATCCATCTGTTGAATCCATAGCAATACATCTAACTTTACGATTCCCTATATGTAAGGCAACCTCTAATGTTAAATGAATTTCAATTCCATGATTTTCTTCTTTGGCAACATCTATTGTTAAAGCATCATTGATTTTAGGAAGATTTCCATCTTCGAACACCACATCAACTACTGGTCCTTTAACTTCTACGATATGTCCATTCATTTATCATCGCCTCCAATCGCATTCGCACCGCCTATAATATCGATTAATTCTGTTGTAATTACACTTTGGCGAGCACGATTATATAATAATTGCAATTTATCGATTACTTCTTCCGCATTATCCGTCGCACTCTTCATAGAATTCATTCTTGCCGAATGCTCGGCTGTTTTCGCATCTAAAATAATTCCGTAAATAATATCTTGTATATACATAGGTAAAACCAAATTCAACGTTCTTTCTATTCCTGCTTCATAAATATAATCTATATTTGACTTTGATTCTTCGATTTTACCTATTGGCAAAAGTTCTTTAAATGTTACTTCTTGAGTTAAACTATTAATATAATGATTATAAACGATAACCAATCGATCAATCTTTTTTTCCAAATAAGCATCTGTAATTTTTTTAACAAGAGGTAAAACATCTACAAACATAACATCATCTCGAATATAGATAGGTTCATCTTGCAATAAAGGATATCCGTTTTTATGAATAAAGGCGTATCCCTTTTTTCCAATCGCAGACATAATAAATTCATTATTCGACGAATGATTTTGTTTAATATGATCTTCCAACGCTTTAAATAATCCGGAATTATACGCTCCTGCCAATCCTCTATCGGAAGTAATCAAAAAATATGCCGTTGTTTTAACTTCTCTTGCGACTAAAAGAGGGTGAGTAATTTCCTCTCCCGCCTTTGCGACAATTTGGGAAACCATAGAAGAAATACGTTCCATAAAATCCTGATATCCCTTATACGTCTTCTCGGCTCTTTTTACTTTCGATTGGCTAACCATATACATGGCTTTCGTAATTTGTGCCGTACTTTTCGTAGAAGAAATACGCATTTTGACTTCTCGTAATGAATTCGCCATTACTATATCCTCCTACATAAATCTTTTTTTAAAATTACCGATATAAGTATCCATTTTATCCGTTTCCGGCAATACTTTCTTCGTTCGTATTTCTTCTGCCAAAGCCTTCGCTTCTTCATTGGTCTTCATATCCATATATAAAGCGTCCTCAAATTTAGCCAAGTTTTCAACAGGTATATTATCCAAATGAGAATGGGTCAAACAATACAAAATCATTGCTTCCTCTTCCATAGATAAGGTTTTATGTAAATCTTGTTTTAATATTTCTTGTGTTCTTCTTCCTCTTTCCAGACGAGCCTTCGTAGAAGAATCCAAATCCGATCCGAATTGGGTAAAAGACTCTAATTCTCTATAAGAAGCCAAATCCAATCTTAACGTTCCAGATACTTTTTTTATCGCCTTTGTTTGTGCGGCACCACCGACACGAGAAACAGATAGACCAGCATTAATGGCAGGGCGGATTCCTTTATAAAAATAATCTGCCTGTAAAAAAATTTGTCCGTCTGTAATAGATATAACATTCGTAGGAATATATGCAGAAATATCACCTGCTTGTGTTTCGATTATTGGCAAAGCCGTAATGCTTCCTCCGCCCAATTTATCATTTAATTTAGCGGCCCGTTCCAACAATCTTGAATGTAAATAAAATACATCTCCCGGGTATGCTTCCCGTCCTGGTGGTCTATGAAGCAATAATGACATTTCTCGATATGCCACGGCGTGTTTGGATAAATCGTCATAAACGATTAATACATCTTTACCAGCAAACATAAAATATTCTGCCATAGTTACACCGGCATATGGTGCCAAATAAAGCATAGGTGCAGGATAAGACGCAGATGCTGTTACTATAATCGAATACTTCATCGCATCGTGTTCTTTTAACGTTTCATATACATTCGATACCGTAGATTCCTTTTGACCTATTGCGACATAGATACATATGACATCTTTTCCTTTTTGATTGATAATAGTATCTACGGCAATAGAAGTTTTACCGGTTTGTCTATCGCCGATAATCAATTCTCTTTGTCCTCTTCCAATCGGAACCAACGCATCTAAAACTTTAATACCGGTTTGCAATGGCGTATTAACACTACTACGATCCATTACTCCCGTCGCTTTTACTTCTATCGGGCGAGTATGTTGAGCAGAAATTGCTCCTAATCCGTCCATCGGTTGCCCCAACGGATTAACAACTCTTCCGATAAATTCTTCTCCTACAGGAACTTCCAAAATTCTACCAGAACATTTTACCACGTCGCCTTCTTTTACTTTAGAACTTTCTCCAAGTAAAATAGCACCTACGCAATCCGCTTCCAAATTTTGAACCATTCCGTACACGTCATTCGGAAAAATCAATAACTCAGAAGCCATCGCCTTATCCAATCCGTGAATCAACGCAATACCGTCCCCAACTTGAACAACTCGTCCTACATTTTCTGTTTTAATATCTTCTTTATAAGCCTTTATTTGTTCTTTAATTAGGCTTGAAATTTCAGATAAATTGATATTTGCCATACATTTATCCTTTCTTATAGTGCTTCCTTAAGTTTATTTAATGAGTTTTTCAAACTGATATCCAAAGATTCTCCTCCGGATATAATTTGTATGCCTCCAATAAGTGTCGGATCCACTATATTTTCCAATTCTATTTTTTTGTCTTTATATTTTTCCTTTAAAGATTCAATCAAATGAACCATATGCATACTATTTAAAGGAACCGCACTGTGTACTTCAATTTTAATAATATCTCTTTGTTCCAACAACAATCTATTATACTCATCGTAAATATCATCTATCCGATCAAAACGATGATTATCAATTAAAACATAAAGAAAATCCACAAATGTCTTTTCCAACTCGGAAAATATTTTTTCAATTATTTTCTTTTTCTCCGTTGATTGAATAAACGGAGAGGTTAAAACTTTTTGAAAGTCATTATCTTTTAAACTTTCTATAATCGTTTCGAAACAAGAAACAAATTTCTCCTCTTTGTGTTCTTCTACGGCTAAATCATATATTGCCTTTGCATACTCTGCTTCTATCACGAATTAGCCTCCTTCAAAATATCTTCTACCACATTTAGATATTTATCATGATTGATTTCTTTGGCTACAATTTTTTCCGCTGCCGCAAATGCAATATCGACAATTTCTTGTCTGATTTCTTTTTCCATATTCTTTTTTTCTTGTTGTAATTCCAACTCTAAATTATCCAATCGACGTTTTGCTTCTTCTTTCGCATCTTTAATAATTTCTTCTCTTCTAGCATTTCCGTCTTTTTCGGCTTTATCTAAAAGTTCCTTAATTTGCATTTTCGCATTAGATAACTCCGTTGATAATTCCGCCTCGATTTGTTTGGCATTTTCTCTTGCGACAGACGCCTCCTCTAAAGATTTATCGATTGCTTCCCGACGTTTTTCTAATATATTGGTAATCGGTTTCCATAAGAAAAAGCGAACAACTAAAAACAGAATAATGGTTGAAACAAGTTGAATGATTATATCTCGCACATGAACACCCTCAATCTTAAGATTCGCTAAAGGTCCTAGTGCTTGCTCAACCGTAGAAACAATGGACTCTAATGCTTCACTTATACTTAAAAACATTTTTATTATCCTAATTGTCTAACACTAAGACAATTTCCTTTCCTTAAAATTACATAAATAATAATAAGATTGCTATAATAAATCCATATAGACCGGTCGTTTCGGATACGGCTTGTCCTATCAACATAGTAATTCGAATATTACCCGCCATTTCCGGTTGACGTGCTATAGCATCTACCGCATGAGCCGCTACATTACCTTCACCGATAGCCGCAGCAAAACCTGTAAATACGGCGATTGCGGCACCGATAGCCTTTAATCCGTCCCCTACTGTTGCATTCGCTAAAAACGTTGCTAAAAATGACATAAATTCCATAATTCTTTTTCTCCTTTATTTTGAATATATTTTTTCTTCATCTTTAATCTTCATAGAAGTAAAGATAATAGACAGAATAACAAATACTGCTACTTGAATAATGCTAAACGCAAAATCAAATAAAACATTTATAATCGGCATAACCGGAATGGAAAACCACCCAAAGCCTTGCTTAATTAAAATAGAAATCGCCGTACCGCTTATTACATTACCGAAAAGACGTAAGCATAATGAAATCGGCAAAGATATTTCACTGATTATATTCATTGGTAACATAACGGGATTGGGATCCAAAAAACTTTTAAAATACCCTAGAACTCCATTGGAGGCCATATTCGTTGCTTGAATTACAAAGAAAGAACACATTGCTAAAGTAAAAGTAACCAATAGATAACTTGTCGGATTTTCCAACAAATAAATAGCCGATGTATTCGCAAAGAAAATAAAAATTACCAAAGTCAAAAACCATGGGGAATACGACTTCCAACGCATTCCGATATTATCTTTAATAAATGAATTCATCAAATCGACAAGCCATAAAAACGGGACAAGCCACAAAGGTGTTTTCTTCATTGGATCGACCTTTTTGATTTTAAAACTTAATAAAATGAATACAACACATAAAACACCTGTAATAATCAATGTGGAAATAATGGGTTTATTCATTTTACTAAAAAAACTTTCCCAAAAGCTCACTCTTTCACCTTCTCCCTTGAAATCAGTAAGCATATAATCATAACCACTTTAATTGTCAAATATCCACCCAATGCTGTAACAATCAACCAAATACCATTTTTATCTTCGGCGATGTTCGCTTTAAAGGCTAAAGCCACAAAAACTCCGACAAAAACCAAAACTCTTAAAAAATACCATAAAAGAGCCGTTTTTTTGGGATTTAATGTTTTACCTTCCGGATCCAGTTTGGCAAATCGTTCGATTCGAGCGGTTTGCTTTACCAACAATCCATGATTCAACAATCCTGCCAAAGCACCAAGTAAATAATAATACCACCCTTGTCCACAAATTGCCAAAATAACGGTGATTATCGCTACTAAAACAATGGATATGGGAACAATTAAATAACTAATTTTTAAACTCATCTTTTTTATCTTCCCCTTTTACCAAATACAATAAATAGGAAATAAATATAACAAGTCCACACAACATACCAATACACGCTAAAAGTGGTGGCCAAAATGAATTTTTATCAATTTTATACCCGATTAAAAAACCGATACCGAGTAATGTAAGCATTGTTAAAATTCCTTGGGTTGCTAAAGCGTAAAATTTCGCATATTTAGAAACCTTCATTTATTTCGTACCAAACAATCTATCCCCGCAATCGCCAAGTCCCGGAACAATATATCCTTTATCGTTTAGTTTTTCATCTAACGCTGCCAAATAAATATCCACATCAGGATGGGCTTGACTCAATGCTTCTACACCTTCCGGTGCCCCTACAAGACCAACATAACGAATATTGGTACAACCACGATTTTTTAACATAGATATAGCCGCTATCGCACTTCCGCCGGTTGCCAACATCGGATCGACAAGCAAAACAATAGAATCAGCAATCGTATCCGGAAATTTTGCATAGTATTCATGTGGCTCCAATGTTTCTTCATCTCGATATAATCCTACAAAACCAACTTTAGCAGTAGGAATCATACTACGGATACCATCAACCATACCCAAACCTGCCCTTAAAATAGGTACAATTACAATATCGTTACCCAGTTCATATTGAATGGTTTTACAAATAGGAGTATCTATTTCTACTTCTTTTAACGGAAAATCTCTCGTGATTTCATACGCCATCAATCCCGCAATTTCACTGACATTTTGATAAAAATCTTTTGTCTTTGTTTCCTTTCTTCGTATATTTGTAAGTTTGTGTTTAATCAAAGAATGATTTAATACCGTAACCGCCATTTTATACTTCCTCCTCATATTTTTTGATTTTCTCAACACGTCTAATATGTCTTTCTTCATTGGAAAATTTGGTGTTCAACCATAAATCCACGATTTTTATTGCTTTATCCGCTGTCAAATACTTGGCAGATAGTGCCAAACAGTTGGAATCATTATGTTCTCTAGTCAACACCGCTGCTTCTTCATCTAAAACCAAAGCACAGCGTATTCCTTTTACTTTATTGGCTATAATAGACATTCCGATGCCTGTAAAACAAATTACGATTCCCCTTTGGGCAATACCATCTTTCACATCACAAGCCACTTTATATCCATAATCCGTATAATCACAACTTTCCTTAGAATATGTTCCTCTATCTAAAATCTCATATCCTTTTTCTTTTAAATGACATATAATACTATTTTTCAAATCGAAAGCCGAATGATCACAGCCAATAGATATTTTCATTTTAAAACTCTCCATCTTAAAAATTATTCCTACATATTTTTATATATTATACCATAAAATCCAACTATTAATAAATAGTCAAAAATAAATTATTCCATAATTTTTACTTCAAAAAAAGACACC
>CANQDJ010000011.1 GCA_947592005.1 uncultured Anaeroplasma sp. | reverse complement strand
TGTTGTACTCATAACTATAAATTAAACCTTAAAGAAGGAGATTGTATAATCTTAAGTACAATTTGATTATACTAGGTAATAAAAATGAAAAAGAAATTTTCTTTATTAGGCTTACTTATGCTATTGATTTTAGGCGTAACAAGTTGTAAAAAGGACAAAGAGAAGACGGATCCGAACAATCCGAATAATCCAAGTGGACCAAATACGGATACACCTTTGATTCTTTCTTCTCAAGAAGTGGATAAGGTATTCAATCCATTCTTTTCCACTACCGGTGCGGATAGCAGCGTCGTAGGTATGACACAGATAGGTATGTTGGGAAATGATAAAGAAGGGAATCCGACATACGGAGAAAATGAAGCGACGGTTGTGTTGGATTATGAAACAGAAACCAAAGGAATAAAAGATGTGGATCAAACGACAGAGTATTATTTTGTTTTAAAGAATAATATTAAGTTTTCTAATGGTTCTCCACTTACAATGAAAGATGTTTTGTTTAATCTTTATGTTTATTTGGATCCGGTTTATTCTGGTTCTTCCACAATTTATTCAACAGATATTGTAGGATTACAAGAATATAGAACCCAAGAAGCGAATGAAGAAGAACAAAAGAGATTTAAAGAACAATTCGAAACAGCAGCGTCTACTAGAATTACCAATTTGATGGAAAGTTCTAATGATATTTTCGAGGAAAATAAGAATGGGCCTACATTATCTTCTGAAGAATTTCGTGAGAAATTAGCGGAATTCGGTGATGAAAACCTTGTTACAGATTATGATAAGTTGTTGGAATTATTTGAAGAAGAATTGAATACGGATTTTACGAATTCTATTGATTCTGCCGATAGTATTGTTATAACAAATAAAGATAAACTTACGAGAAAGCCATTTACGACAGATGTAGAAGCCTTCTTATATAATGAAGGATATATTACATATAATCGAAATGACGATAGAATAGAATCTGCCTTAACCAATGATTATACGCAGTTAAAGACTTGGACAAAAGAACAAGCGATTCAAACGGTTTTTCAAGATAAGATTCCGAATGGTATTGAAGAAATTTTAACGTATTATAATGCGGCTTCGGCATTGAATGAATATTTGATTAATAAAGCGATGGAAGAACATTTTGCGGGAGCGACAAGAGAATTCCCGAATATTTCTGGAATCACTTTTGCGAATAGAACGGCACCGATAACGGTAAATGGGAAAACATATCCTGCTCCGACGTATGATGAAAATGGGGCTGTCGCTAATGGTTCAAATGAAGTTTTAAAGATTGTTATCAATGATGTCGATCCGAAGGCAATTTGGAACTTTGCCTTTACGGTTGCTCCGATGTATTATTATTCTAGTCAAGAATATATTGATAAATTTGATTATGTAAGTAATTTCGGTGTAGAATATTCTTCTGAAACTTTCATGAATAATGTTGTAAAAAATCCAAGCAAGATCGGTGTTCCGGTTGGAGCGGGGGCTTATCAAGCAAGTAAGGCTGCCGGAGGAACGGATAATGTCGGTGGTGGTGATTTCTATGATAAGGGAGTTATTTATTTTGAAAGTAATCCAAATTATTTATTGGGTGAACCGAAAGTTAAGAAACTTCGGTATCAAGTTGTTGCCCAAAACAGAATGTTAGATGCGTTATATAATAAGGAAATTGATTTTATCGAACCGAATGCGAAACCAGAAACGATTGCGGAATTAGAAGGTAAGCATGATGAAGGTATTCGAAATAAGAGTATAACGACTTCTGGTTACGGATATATCGGTATTAATGCTGGTAAAGTTCCTGATTTAGTCGTTCGTCAAGTGATTATGCATTGTATTGATGTCAATGAAATCGTAGGCTATTATGGTGGCGATGCGAAGGCGATTTATCGTTCTATGTCTTTGGCAAGTTGGGCATATCCGGAAGGGGCTACGGCTTATTATCCATATATTGGCGGAAAGATTCCTGAGGATTTAAGTGTTGTTAATCCGGACTATAAGAATTATGTAAATGGTTTGGGTAAACATGCCGGTGATTCTTTGACGGAATCCGAACAAATGGAGTTTATTAAGGAAGAAATCGAAGATGTCGGCTTGTATAAGAAGAATGGAAATGGTATTTATGCAAAGGGATCATCTACGTTGAAATATACCTTTACTATTGCGGGTGAAGATCAAGATCACCCTGCATGGGACGCTATGTATCACGCAAGTGAAATCTTAAATAGTGCCGGATTCAGCATCAATGTAACAACCGATAGAAATGCGTTGACGAAGTTAACGACGGGAGATTTGACGGTTTGGGCTGCCGCATGGGGTTCTACAATCGATCCGGATATGTATCAAGTATACCATATCGATTCTAATGCTACTTCCGTTAATAACTGGGGATATCCACAGATTAAAAAGAATACAAGCGGTAAGTATGATACGGAATTGAGGCTTTTGGGAGATTTATCCGAATTGATCGATTTGGGACGTAGTACGTTGGATCAAACTGAACGTGCGGCAATTTATAGTCAGGCTTTAGATATAGTTATGCAAATGGCAGTCGAATTACCTACTTATCAAAGAAATGATTTGTTTGCCTATAATGCGAATAAGATTGATGAAACAAGTTTAACACCGGATAGTGATCTTTCACCATATAAAGGATTAATGTCTGATATTCATAAAGTTACTTTAAAAGTAAGTTAGAAAGGGAAAAGAAGAAGGCTATTTTGATAGCCTTCTTGGGTGTTTTACGATGTTGAAGTATATTATTAAAAGAATTTTAATCTCTTTGTTGGTGTTATTTGGTGTATCCATCATTATTTATACGTTAGTTAGAATGATGCCGAATGATTATGTAGATACCAAATTCTCCAGTCAGTTACAATCCGGAGCGATTCATTTGGAAGATATTCAAAGATTTAAGGATTTGTATGGTATTGGAGATAAGACGTTTGTCGGAATTATTCAAGGATATTTTAAATGGTTGGGTAATTTATGTAGAGGGGAATTGGGAAATTCATTTAAGTATGAAAAACCGGTTGCCCAAGTTATTACCGAGAATATGGGTGTATCGTTTGCTATTGCTTTTATCGCAACCATTTTACAATTCCTTATCGCTATTCCTTTGGGTATTTCCAGTGCGACACATCAATATTCTATACGAGATTATACGGTTACCGTTTTGACGATGATTGGTATTTCTTTGCCGACATATTTCTTTGCGGCAATCGTCATCAAAATCTTTTCTGTTGATTTAGGTTGGTTCCCTTCTAATGGATTAGTTGATGCTTCCGCAACCTATCCCGAAACATTTGCGGGTTGGTGGAAAAAGATGATAGATATGGGACATCATTTGATATTACCTATCGGTGTTTCTGTATTATTGTCTATTGGTGGTTTAATGAGATATACCAGAACCAATACGCTAGAGGTTTTGAATGCGGATTATATTCGTACTGCTAGAGCGAAAGGATTGTCTGAACGAAAGGTTATTTATGTTCATGCGTTTCGAAATACAATGATTCCGCTTGTAACGCTTCTTGCCGGTATTTTACCGTCTTTGTTCGGTGGTATGATGATTACCGAACAAGTGTTCGGTATTGACGGAATTGGTCGATTGGCGTATAATGCTTTAAGGGACGGCGATGTTCCGTTTGTTATGGGATATAATATGTTTTTGGCGATTTTAACGGTTATAGGTACGTTATTTTCGGATATTATGTATTCGGTTGTCGACCCGAGAGTTAAACTTGGAAAGTAGGTGAAATCTATGGAAGAAAAAGAAGTATTAAAAGAAGAACCTACACAAGAAAATACAGAAGAAAAAGAAGTATTAAATGAAGAATCTACCGAAGAAGAGGAAACATATAAAGAAATGAGTCCGCTTCGATTGATTTTGAGAAGATTTTTTCGATCCAAACTTTCTATTGTCGGACTTGTATTAATTGTTTTGTTGTTTTTGTTTTCCTTTATCGGACCATTGATTTATCAAAAATGGGGAGAAGTGGAAGTAGATCGTAGTGAGGTAACGGAAATTGTGGAATCTCATTATACGTTTACTGATCCGGACGGGGAGGAAATTCGAATTCTTCAACAAGTCGAAGTAACAAGGACGATCAATTCCAAAGCCGCTCCGAGTAAAGATCATCTTTTAGGAACGGATACAAGAGGAATGGACGTTTTTGCTCGATTGATGTATGGTGGGAGAATCTCTTTGATTATCGGATTTATCGTCGTTATTTTGGAAACGGTGATTGGTATTATTTTAGGAGGTATTTCCGGATATTTCGGTGGTTGGGTAGATAATGTTATTATGCGTATTGTCGATATTTTTAACTGTATTCCGACACTTCCTATTTTATTGATTGCCTCTGCGGTTTTGGATTCTATTAAGGGAATTCCCGCTAGTGCCCGTATTTACTATTTGATGGTTATTATAACGGTATTCGGCTGGAGCGGTTGTGCAAGAATGGTAAGAGGTCAGATTTTAAGTCTTCGGGAACAGGAATATATTACGGCAACCGAAGTAATGGGGCTTCCGACATGGCGAAAAATATTTAAGCATTTGATTCCGAACGTTATGCCACAGTTGATTGTTTCTATGACGTTGGGATTAGGTAGTGTTATCTTATATGAATCTACATTGAGTTATTTGGGGTTGGGTGTTCAAATTCCTTATGCCGCATGGGGAACGATGATTGCGGCATCGAATGACCCTGTAATATTAAGTTATTATATGAATATGTGGTTGCCGGCAGGATTCTTAATCGTCTTAGCGGTATTGGGATTTAATTTTGTGGGTGATGGCTTACGAGATGCCATGGATCCTAAGGCGAAGAAGTAGGTGAAAGTATGGAAAAGAAAAAACAGAATTACCTATCTTTGAGAGAAAGCCGAAAAATCATTCATTATAATATAAAACAAATGAAGTATTATGAACGGTTAAAGAAAAGAAAGGTGAATCCTTCCTTTTATACGACTGTTATGAAAGATCCGAATAATATTTTGGAAATAGAAAATTTAGATACCAATTTCTTTACAGATAATGGAACAGTAAAATCAGTAAATGGTGTTTCTTTTTCCATTCCTAAGGGAAAGGTTGTCGGTGTGGTAGGAGAATCCGGTTGCGGAAAGAGTGTAACTTCTTTATCGATTATGCAGTTGGTTCAAGCCCCACAAGGACAGATTGTCGGAGGGACAATCCGCTTTAATACCGATGATTTGGGAATGAATGAAAATGGGGAGAAGTTGGCGTATGATATTGCGAAAATGCCGATGAAGGATATGTATAACGTTCGGGGAAAGGATATTACTATGATTTTCCAAGAACCGATGACCTCTTTGAATCCGGTTTTTACGATTGGGTATCAATTAGATGAGGTAATGTTTATTCATTATCCTCAAACGACAAAAGAAGAAGCAAAAAAACATAGTTTGGAAATGTTGAATCAGGTTGGTATTTCTATGCCGGAGCGGGTATATTCTTCTTATCCGCATGAATTGTCCGGTGGTATGCGTCAAAGAGTTATGATTGCGATGGCACTTGCCGGTAATCCGAAATTGATTATAGCCGATGAGCCGACAACGGCTTTGGACGTAACGATTCAGGCTCAGATTTTGGAATTGTTGAAATCCATTCAGAAAAAGACGGGCTGTGCGATTATGTTGATTACGCATGATTTGGGTGTTATTGCTGAAACGGCAGATGAAGTTGTTGTTATGTATGCCGGGAGGGTAATTGAAAAAGGAACGGTAAGAGAAATATTCCATAATCCGCTTCACCCATATACGATTGGGCTTCAAAAGAGTAAGCCTTTAATCAATACGGATACCAAAGAACCATTGTATTCTATTCCGGGACAGGTACCGAATCCAATCAATATGCCGAATACTTGTTTCTTTAAAGATAGATGTTCTCGTTGTATAAATAAATGCAATGGAGAATATCCGAAAGAAGTTCAAGTATCGGATACCCATTTCGTTTCTTGTTATCTTTATGACGAAAAGGAGGGAGAATAATGGAACAGTTGGATTTAACCAAAGAAGAAAATCCAAATGACAGTGCGGATCCCCGTTATTTATTGGAGGTTCGGCATTTAAAAAAATATTTCCCTCTAAATACGAATATATTTGGGAAACCACGGGCTTATTTAAGAGCCGTAGATGATATAACTTTTGGAATTGAAAAAGGAAAAACCATCGGTGTGGTAGGAGAATCCGGTTGTGGAAAAACCACGCTTGGACGAACGATATTAAAATTGTATGATATTACCGATGGTCAAGTATTTTTTGACGGAAAAGAGATTACGAATTATTCGAAAAAGCAAATGCGTGCTTTGAGGACGGATATGCAGTTGATTTTCCAAGACCCTTATTCCAGTCTTCCACCTAGAATGACGGTTGGTGCTATAATCGAAGAAGCCGTAAAGGTACACCGCATTGTACCAAAAGGTGAGATTAAGAATCATGTTCATTCTATTATGGAGAAATGTGGTTTACAACCACAATATTATGATCGGTATCCTCATGAATTTTCCGGAGGACAACGACAAAGAATTTGTATTGCCAGAGCACTTGCTGTAAATCCCAGATTGGTTGTTTGTGATGAGCCGGTAAGTGCGTTGGACGTTTCCATTCAAGCACAGATCATTAATTTGCTGAAACAACTTCAAGTTGATTTAGGTTTAACCTACATATTTATCTCTCACGACTTGTCTGTTGTTAAGTATATTACCGATCGCATTATCGTAATGTACTTGGGAAATATGATGGAAATGGCGGATACCGATCAAATCTTTAAAAATCCACTTCACCCATATACGGAAGCCTTGTTTTCGGCAGTGCCGATTCCGAATCCGGATATTAAAAAGAATCGGATTGTTTTGGAAGGAGATATTCCATCTCCGGCTAATCCTCCGAAAGGGTGTAAGTTTCATACCCGCTGTTCAAAATGTATTTCGGCTTGTAAATTGGTAGAACCGAAGTTTATCGAAAAAGAACCGAATCATTTTGTGGCGTGTCATTTATATGACGAAGAAATTATGAATCATATAGAAGACTATGATAAAATGGAAAAAGAAGAAGAGTTAGCCCGTTTAGAGGCAGAGGCACAAAAAAAGCCTACATGGAAAGAGAAATTAAAGAATATCTTTAAGAAGAATGAAAACAAAGAAGAAAAAGAAGAAGACGAAGTACATTGATGATGGACATACTATCTATAATATGGACGTAGAAGGCTTTAAATGGCATGATAAAAAGAAAGGAAAAGATTCTGTTCCTTTAGAGAAAAAAGAAAAACTTGCAGTGATTAAAGCAGCTTTGATCGTCTATTTACCGATATTGTTGGTTTGTCTTATCGGCTTTGCCTTAGCGGGATTTCTATTATATCTATGGTTACATTAGAGAAGGAGTTCGGAAAGTGAAAATTTTTCGAACTTTTTGTGCGTTTTAAAATATTTTGTTGAAATTTAAAAAAATAACATAAAAAATAACATAATTTATACACATTCTTGTGTTATACTATATAATAATTGAGGTGGTGATTTAATGACACAGAATGAGCGAATGTCTATTCCGATTTGGAAAAAGATTATTTTATTTTTGTTTTCTCTTATCTTTTTTATCATTCAATTATTTGCCTTATTTTTGGTATTCGATATTTCGATTAATTTTACCGCAATTTCCAAATTTCGTTGGATTTATTTTATTACTTTGGGAATTGGGTTTTGTTATGTTCTTTATATTTTACATAAACCGATTTCGGTTCATTATAAATTGACTTGGTCTATTTTGATTTTGATTTTTCCATTGCCGTTTTGTGCGTTATATACGTTAAATGGGTCTTCAAGAAGACTTTCTAAAAGAAAGAAAAGAAAGATAAACGAAGCGATTGGTCAATACAAGATAAATGACGATTTAGCCCGTCTTCAAGAAGAAGACCCTTCGGGAGCGAATTTGGTTAAGATTGTACAACATTCTACTTTGGCTCCGGTATATTCCAATGTGAAATATACTTTTTTTAAGGATTGTGAATTGAAGTTTGAAGATGTTTTGCATGAATTGGAGAAGGCGGAAAAATATATTTATATAGAGTTTTTTATCATTGCCAAAGGATATTTAATGGATAAATTATTTCCGATTTTGGAAGCCAAAGGAAAAGAAGGAATTGAAATTAAGATTCTTTACGATGATATTGGAAGTAAAGGGGTAATGACTAGAAAATTATTAAAACGAATTTCACGGATTCCCAATTGTAAAATCAATAATTATCAACCATTGGGATTGAATTTAAATTTTTTGGTAAATTATAGAGATCATAGAAAAATTTTAATTATCGACGGAATTATCGCATATTGTGGAGGCGATAATTTGGCAGACGAATATATTCATCAAAAAGTAAGATTTGGGTATTGGAGAGATAATTGTGCGAAATACGAAGGGGAAGTCGTTTCTACTTTCTTAATTATGTTTGCCGAAATGTGGTATGTTTCGACAAAAGAAAAGATTGCGGTTGAGAAATTACCGGAATTTCATTTTGAGAAAAACGGATACGTTATGGCATTTGGCGATGGGCCTTCGAATATTGATAATCCGGCATACGATTTATTTCAAGGATTGCTTTCACAGGCGAAGAGATCGATTTATATTTCCACTCCGTATTTTGTTATCGATGATGCAATGATACAAATCATTGCGTTAAAGGCGAAAAGCGGAGTAGATGTGAAGATATTGATGCCGAAGATACCGGATAAGCGTTCTGTGTTTTATATGGGCAGGGCAAATTATCGGGAGATATTAAAAGCGGGTGGAAAAATTTATGAGTTTACTCCTGGGTTTAATCATGCTAAAAATATAATTATAGATGAAGAATATGCGTTTATAGGAACGATTAATATGGATTATCGGAGTTTGTTTTTACATTATGAATGTGGAGCGTTGATTCTACATAGTGATCAAATTCAATCTATGAAGGAAGATTTTGAAAATGCCATTCATCAATCGGAAGAAATTGATTTCGAGAAATGGAGTCATCGACCTTGGTATCAGAAACTTTTGGCGTTTATATTGAATTTGTTGGCACCGATGTTTTAATTATGGAAGAATAGGGGAGAGAGTTAATGGAATCATATTATTATAACGGAAGTACGATTTTAAAATATTTGAGAAAAGTATTGAATGAAATCAATAGAGAATATATAGATAATGGATTACGGGCAGGGTTTATTATGAAACGATTTGCCCAAAAGTATAATTTGAATCAACAAGTAGCGGTTAAATTGGTTTTGTTGTGTGTTTTAAAAGATATTGGGTGTTTTTATCAAGATGGGATTATCGCTAAAGATGATTATGCTTCCGTTGCCGCTTCGGGATATACTTTTTTAAAATATTGTTCACCATTGAAAGATTCGGCAAAGCCGTTATTGTTTTATAATGCGAAATATATGCCGGATATTGAAAATGAAGAATATTATTGCGGATTGTTGATTACTTTGATTAATCAGGTGGTATTATATATTTATCAGGAATATACTTTAGAAGAGATAGAAGAATTATTAAAAAACGATAATTCGGGAAGATTTCACCCGGATCAAATTAAAAAAGTGATACGGTTGTTGAAAGATGAAGAAGATATTATAGAGAAGTTAAATCAGAAGAATTCTTTATTTGTTCATGAAACGAGTGCGTTTGTACAAAGCGGAGAATATAGTGATGAAGAGTTATTGAGTTATATCGATATGACCAATTTCGCTTTTGAATTTCATAATCATGAAACGTTGGCTCATACGATAACTACGGCGGTTATTGCCAAAGAATTGGCGAAACTTTCTCGGTTGAGTGAGAGTCAAATTCAATGTATTTATTTGGCGGCTTTGGTTCATGATATAGGAAAGATTCGAGTTCCTGTTTCTATTTTATGTTATCCGGGAAAATTAGAGGGAGCGGATTTAAAAGAAATGAAGAATCATGTGGTATATACCAAAGAGATATTGGAAGGTAGTTTTTCTTATAAGATTGTCGATATTGCGTCAAATCATCATGAGAGATTGGACGGAAGCGGATATCCGAGAGGATTGAAAGCGATCGATCTTTCTATCGGAGATAAGATTATCGCTGTAGCAGATGTGGCAAGTGCGTTGTATTGTAAGAGAAGTTATAAGGATTCGTTTTCGGAAGATCAGATTATCGATATTTTATGTAAAGATGCCAGAGATAATAAATTGGATTCAAGAATTGTAAATCATTTTGTGGATCATATTGAAGAGATTATGGCTTTAGCCAAAGAAAAGGAAAGAATGGTATTACAAAGTTATCAACAAATGAAGGAAGAATATGAAACACTTTGTGAATCTGAACAGTTAAAACAGTTTTTTATTTGAATAGTAAATTGGAAAAAATATAGTTCTTGAAAAATATTTTATTTTGTGGTATATATATAAATAGATATAAAAAGCGATTACAAAGGCAAAACTAGAGTAATCTAGTGACGCAAAACTATAGGGTCCTACTTGGATAGCCAGTTGCTGAAGTTTTTTGAAAGGAGGGCAAGGCATTAAAAAGTTGGACTTTTTTTGCCATAGGTGTTTATGAAGCAAAAGTATTATTTTTATTCTTCTATCCTTTCTATGATGCTGACAGCGGTTTTGTTGGTTTTTGTATGCCTTGCTTGGTATGTTACGAATAAAGAAGCCGAAGCGAACGGAATAGTTGGGCATATTGTAAAAAACGAGGAATTGATTGATTCAGTGGAGTATTTTAAATCCAATCAAAAAGATGAAAGTGGGAATTTGGTTTTTAATACAAAGATTACTTCTGAAATAGAGATGGGTTCTTATAATATAGTCAATGAATTGGACAGTGAAGGATTTTATCCGCAACGGTTAATCGCAATTCATTTGAAGAAAGAAGCGAGAGTAAAGGTTGAGGCGACGACATCTGCCACAAGATATTTGGGTGCGGAAGCGAAAGATGGCGACGAATGGATTTTAAAAAAAGAAGGGAATTCTTTAAGTAGTGTCATTAGTTTTTATATTCCGAGCGTTTCTGTAGATGGAGATACTATTACTACGACTTTTTCAGAAGAAGACAGAAAGTCTTTTGTTGATTTAGATACGAGAGAATTGCAAAAAAATATAACGTTATCTGAGGCTACTATGGTAGATACGGTTTATATAGTAATGGATTATTTTCCGGAATCTATTGAGTATATTTATTCTATTAACTTGGGTAATGATGCGGCTTTAAATCCGGATACGGATCCGACGAATCCGCATGCAGAAGACGTTAGTTATGATGTTTGCGATTTCTATTTTTCTATTAAGGGGGCAAGTGCATAATGAAACGATTGATATTTTTATTTGTCAGTGTTTTCTTTGTTTTAAGCACGGTCATTGTTGTATCTTATGCTTGGTTTGTCAATACGGAATTTAACAGACCGACGGTTTCTGGGTATTCTGCCGCCGCTTATTTTGCTGCCGGTGATGGATCGGAAGAAGATCCTTATCAAATTGCTACTCCAAGACATTTATATAATTTGGCTTGGTTACAGTATTTGGGGCAATTTAATAAAAAGGTAGACGGAGAATTAGAAAAACAATATCATTTTGAAATTGTTCAAGATATTGATATGGACGGATTGGCCCTTCCACCAATAGGGACGGAAGAAAATCCGTTTGTAGGAACATTAGACGGAAATTCCAAAACGATAACCAATTTGGTAACCACCAATAATATGACGAATTTAAAAGCCCACCCTTCCGGAATCACACAGATAGAGAATGCCTCTATTATTGGATTTTTCGGAATAATAGGGAATTACAATGAAGCGTTTAGCGGTATAGCAAGTTCTACTGTAATGTCAGCAAGTAATTTCTATTTGGATAATTTCGAAGTGGAAACTATAACCGAAAATACATTGATAGGAATGGCAGCCGGATATATCGCTAGTAATGGAACGATAAGGAATATAGGTATTCATTATTCTTGGTTTAATATGAATCCAACAACATCTATTTCTAAATTAAGTGCCTTTGATAATATAAGTAATTATGCATTGGTAGGAGATTATGATGGAAATAGTATTGAATGGGCGGATAAACCGGGATCCGGAGGACCGGGACAGGATTTGGCCTATGGTGGTAACTTTGATGTTGATTTATTATTGGATCGGTTAAATTTGATATTGGCGAATAAGGGAGAATCTCCTTATTTACCGACTATTACTACAAATAATACTTATCCGGCACTAGATACACAAAATAAAATGCCTCTTACCGTCGTTCCTTCGACAATTACCGAAGAAAATTACACTGGTCCGACGGCTAAGGAAGTTGTATCTTCCCAAAATATCGGATATTATATAGGAAATCAAAATAAGATTAACAAAAGTGATATTATATTTAGTGATCCGCTGATTGAACCATCGGATATGAATGCCCCTTATGTAAATGTGGAGGGTAAAACGCCATCCGAAGCGAAGGAGACGCCACGCCAATTTTTTATAGTTCATGGTGGGAATGGAGATTATGCCAAAACAAATATTACCGCTATGGATTCGGAAACTTTTGAAAGTTTACCACAAAATATTAAAGAATTGATTCCCGATAGTAATATAAAAGTTGATTATTTTACCATTCGGTTAAGTCAAAGGTATGCTGGAACAAATGTAACATCAAGTGATCAAAATGACGCTTGGTCTTATCAAGGACAAATCAATTATTTTGGTGAATTGTATGGAGAAGATGTTCCTTTATACGACACTAGAGGAATTTGTTTGCCAAATAACGCCATTTGGTTTAAACCGAAAAATAAAGGAAAACTTCGTTTTGTAATGTATTCCGGTTCAGATGGTGAAAGTTTTAAGTTGATTAAAATTTATCGCAATAGCGGAACGAAAGAAAATCCTTTTGCCGGGCAGGACTTATCCGCAGAAGAAATAAGCGAAATTAATAATTATTCTAATAATCTTCCCGAATATCTATTAATGTATTTTGAATATGAGGTAACGGAAGAAGATCTTGAAAATAATGCGGAATTTTGTTTATATAAAGGTGATAAAAAAGGAGCATATTTCTTGTATATGGATATCGGTATCAATGGAAATCAAGAAGGTGTTGGTCCGACTCCTGAATATACAGGACAAATAGAAGGTGTAGATTTTGTTTATCGAACAGGTAGTGGATATTCAGATTTTACGGATAAGAGTGATGTGATATTTGTAGTAAGTGGAGAAACAGGGTCACCGGTTATCTTATATTTCCGTAGAAATGCAACTGATGGTGTTTTATATTTTGTTGATTCTTCCAGCACGACTATTACTTTAACTCCAAGTGGTAGTGGTGCTAGTGGTGAGGCAAGAAATAAGAATTGTGAAAGTTAGAAACAAGGGAATTATCCAAATGGGTAATTCCTTTTTTTTATAAAGGAATTTATATGTTTTTGAGGATATAAGTATTGATATATGGAATCAAGTATTTTATAATATGAGCGTAGGGGAATGAATAACGGGATAATTAGGTATTCCACCGAATTCCCCTTCTATTTGTCCATTAAATTTTTATTATGGTAAAAAAATCGTTCAATTGGTCTCAAAATGATGTGTCTTTGGTGGAATACCGTAAAAAGTGGCTTAAAAATGCCGCTTTTTATTTTTTGAGTTTAAAAATAAAGGGAAATGAAGTATAGAATAGGAAATTCAATTTATTTTGTTTATTGATTTCTATTTTTAGATGTGCTATAATAACTAAGCATTTGAGAAAATGTCCTTGCTTAGTTTAACTATACTAGGCCAAAAGTCCAAAAGGAGGTTATTATATGAAAAAGTATGAAGTGATGTACATTCTTCGTTCTGATTTAGATCAAGAGGCAATTAAGGCAGAAATTGCTTCTGTTGAAGCGATTTTTACTTCTAATGATTCTAAAGTTTTAGAAACTAAGGAATGGGGTTTAAGAGAGTTGGCTTACGAAATTCAACATCTTCGTAAGGGATATTATGTTTGGTTAATGGTAGAAGCAACTCCAAAAGCGATTTCCGAATTTAATCGTATTGCGGGATATAGCGAAAAAATAATACGTCATATTGTTGTAGTTGACGGGGAATAATTTGAGGTGAACCAAAATGAATAAGGTATTATTAATTGGAAGAATCACAAAGGATCCTGAGCTGAGATATACGCAAAACGGGTTGCCGAATGTTTTGTTTAATTTGGCGGTTGATAGAAATACAAGAGATGCGAACGGTAATCGGCAAGCAGATTTTATTTCTTGTGTTGCTTGGCGTAATCAAGCGGATTTTATCTCTAGATATATTAAAAAGGGATATTTGTTATCGGTAGAAGGTAGAATTCAAACTCGTCAATATCAAGCACAAGATGGCCAAACGAGATATGTTACGGAAGTTTTGGTGGAGAATGTGGAGAATTTACAACCGAGAGATCCGAATGCTCAACCACAGCCGAATGCTCAGCCTCAGTATCAACAAAACATGTATGCCGGATATAATAATCCGACGTATAACGCAAATCCGACAGGACAAAATCCTGCCGAAGCCCCAAAAACTTTTGAAGTTGATGTGGCGGATGATGATTTGCCATTCTAAATTTGAAGGAGGAATATTTTATGCAACAAAATCGGAATAATAAAAATATGGATCGTGATGTTCAACAACGTCGTGGTCGTAAAAAGGTATGTTATTTTACTCAAAATCATATCGAGCATATTGATTTTAAAGATGTGGATTTATTAAAGAAATTTATTACCGACAGAGGTAAAATTTTACCTCGTCGTGCAACAGGTACATCTGCAAAATATCAAAGAAAATTGGCTATTGCGATTAAACGTGCTCGTCATATGGCTTTGTTGCCTTTCGTTAAGGAATAGGTGGAATGGGAATCTTATTGAGAAATCAATAGGATTTTTTTTTGAAAAGATCCAAGAATAAAAGAATAGTTAAGATTGTACTTAACGGCTTTCATTTATTGATTATTGGGTTCGTATTTGGTATAATACAATAAATGGGGTGATCCTTGTGCGTAAAATTTTATTTAGTATATTTTTTTGGGTATGTTTTGCGGGTTTTGGATATTTAACATATTTTTATTTGGATCAAAAACAATATGTTTTTACTATATTATTTTTGGTTTCTTCTATTCTTTCTATTATTATCGCTATGATATTTTTGTTTCTATTTTTTAATAGAAATACGGAAGAAAAAATGGACGCAATGCGAACGAGATTAAAATTATGGACGAATATATCTTATCATGTCAATCAAGCCGGTGATGAAGTTTTTAATAATTTGCCTGTAGGTATTTTGGTTTATGATGATTCTTATGAAGTGAAGTGGGCAAATGATTATGTAAAAAAGATTTTTAATCATTCTTTGGTGGATTCTCCTTTAGATGTTATTTCCAAAGAATTGGTGAATGATGTTATCGCAAATAAAAATACAATGATTTTAAGTTTTAATGCGTCTTCTTATGACGTTATACATAATTCTCAAAATGATATTTTATATTTTTTCGATGTAACGAAACGGGAAGAAACGATTCGTCGATATAATGCGAGAATCGCAGGTATAGGTATCATTGGATTGGATAATTTGGAAGAGTCTTTAAAGAGATTCGATATGCAGGAAAAAGCGAATTTGAGAGGTCAAATTCTTGGTGAGATTTCCGATTGGGTTGGAAGTTATAATTGTTATTTACAAACGTTATCGAATGATAGAATGTTTATGATTATGGATCGAGAGTCTTTGGGGAAAATGGTAGAAGATAAGTTTTCGATTTTATCGAAAGTTAGAGAAATTTCTTCGAAGAATCGATTAAAGGCCAGTATTTCAATGGGTATTGCTTGTTATGATGTGGATTCCGATGAATTGGGTTCTTTGGCTCAAAATGCGATAGAGTTGGCGGAAAAAAGAGGTGGCGACCAAGTCGTTGTAAATATTCAGGGAGAAAAGATTCAATATTTCGGTGGGAATACCAATACGTTGGAAAAGAATACGCTTGTGGAAGCCCGTATGCAAACTATGGCTATTAAAGAAGCGGTGGAAGGCAGTAGCAATGTTTTGATTATGTGCCATAATTTGGCGGATTGCGATGCCATTGGATCTATGTTGGGAGTGTTACATTTGGTGTTAAGTTCCAATGTAGATGCCAAAATGGTGTTTGAAGCCAAATATGCGGATTTGACGGTTAAAAAGATTTTTGATGAATTGATTCAAACTTCGTTGAGTAATTATTTTATTAGTTATAATGAGGCGTTGGAATTGATTAAACCGACTACGTTATTGATTATTACGGATACACAATCTCCGAAGTTGGCGATGTTTCCGAATTTGATTCAAAAAATTCAAAGAGTATCGGTTATTGATCATCATAGAGCGGGAGATGACGGATATAAGGATTTGTTGTCCTATTATGTAGAATCATCTGCCTCTTCCAGTGTGGAATTGGTTAGTGAGATGTTTATGTTCTATAATGATAATATTGAAATACCGCCGTTGGAAGCGTCTGTGATGTTGGCTGGTATTATTGTTGATACGAATAACTTTACTTTCCGTTCCGGAACGAGAACGTTTGAAGCGGCTTCTACATTGAAATCTATGGGTGCGGATATGGTATATGTTCGTAAGTTATTGCGGGAACCGATGTCTGTCGAACAAAAATTGGCGAGTGCTCTTATGCGTGCCGAAATCTTTGATCGTCATTTTGCCATTGTATGTTTGGAAGATACTACGGTAGTGGAAGATCGGACGACTTTGGCGAAAATCAGTGATAAGTTATTGGGTATAGATGGAGTAGATACGTCTTTTACGATAGGTATTTTATCTAATGGAAGTGTCGGAGTATCGGCGAGAAGTTTGGATAATGTCAATGTTCAAATCATTATGGAAGAGTTAGGTGGAGGCGGACATTATAATAGTGCTGCTACGCAAATAGCCAATACGACGATTTCCGAAGTTCGTGAAATGATTTTGGATATTATCAAGAGAGATTATATGGACGAAGGAGAGGAAAAAATGAAAGTAATTTTGTTGAGTGATGTAAAAGGAAAAGGGAAAAAGGACGAAATTATTGATGTTGCCAACGGGTATGGGAATTATTTGATTACCAATAAATTAGCGGTTATGGCGACGATGGAGAATTTACAGGAATTGGAAAAACAGAAAGAAGAAGAACGGATTGCGGAAGAGCATAAGAGAGATGTTTTGAATAAATTAAAGAGTGAGATTCAAGGTAAATTTATCTCTATTTATATTAAAGTAGGTGCGGACGGAAAGAATTTCGGACATATTACCACGAAATTGGTTTGTGATGAATTTGAGGCTCAAACGGGAATTCATTTGGATAAGAGGAAGGTAGAACTTCCTGCCGAAATTAATTCTGTTGGTATTTTTACCGCAAGTGTTCGATTGGATAAGGATATTGTCGCTACGTTTGAAATTAATGTTATTGAAAAGTAATGGAGGGATATGATGAATGCTCCTACGATTCCATATGAAATGGAAGCCGAGATTGCGTTAATTGGAAGTATTTTTTTAGATGAAAGTGTCATCATTCAATCGGCGGATATTTTGGTGCCTGATGATTTTTATGATGTGAAGAATCGGTTAATATATAAGACGATGGTATCGTTATATAAGGAAGGGAAACATATTGATCCGGCAACGGTTTTGACTTCTCTTTCTTCCGCTCATATTTTGGAACAATGCGGAGGAACGGATTATATTTCCAAGATTGCCGATTTCAGTTATTCTACTGCCAATGTAGATACATATATTGATTTGATTCAGAATGCTTCGTTGAGAAGAAATACGATTTATACGTTAAATAATTTGGCTCAAAAGGGTTATGATAATAAAACGGGGGTTTTTGATTATTTGGAAAATGTGGAAAAGAGCATTTTCGAACTTTCTAGTAGAAGAAGAGTGGATTCTTTCCGTACGATTAAACAGGTTTCCAAAGAGGTTTTAAAAAATACGGAAAAGAACGCTACAATGAAAAGCGAAATTATCGGTTTGGATACGGGATTTCCTTCTTTGAATCGATATACACAAGGTTTTCAAAGTGGTCAACTTATTATTCTTGCCGCAAGAACCAGTGTCGGTAAATCGGCAATGGCGTTGAATTTGGCATTGAATATCGCTGAAAAGAATAAGGGTGGAAAGGCTTCTGTGGCTATATTTTCTTTGGAAATGTCGGCGGAACAACTGGCCGAGCGATTGATTGCGGCAGACGGATCTGTCGAACTGGGAAAAATCAAAACAGGAAAGATGGATCAATCTGCATGGGTAAGGTTTACGACAAGTTGTTCGAAGTTGGGGGAATTAAATTTGTTTTTTGATGATTCTTCCGATTCTTCGATTGCTTCCATACGGGCAAAGTGCCGAAAATTGAAAGCGGATAGCGGATTGGATTTTGTTGTGGTAGATTATCTTCAGTTGATTGAAAGTGATTTAAGTAGTCAAAAGGCTTCTCAACAAGAGAAGATTTCTAGGATTTCGAGAAATTTAAAATTGATGGCAAGAGAATTGGAAGTGCCGGTTTTGGCATTATCACAGTTATCTCGTGAAGTAGATAAAAGAGAGAATAAAAGACCGATTATGTCGGATTTGAGAGAGTCAGGTTCTATTGAACAAGATGCGGATATTATTTTATTTTTGTATCGTGGAGAATATTATAATGATCCTACGGCTATAAAGGGATTGGTGAATGTGATTATTGCGAAGAATCGTTCGGGTTCAACTTCTACGGAAGAAGGATTAAAGTTTTCTTTCACCGGTGCACTTCAAAAATTCATGGAATATAATGGTGAGGGAACAGTATGACAGATCGTTTAAAAATTATGGAAGAGCGGTATGAAGAGATTAATTCTTTGTTGATGCAACCGGAGATTGTCAGTGATGTAAAGAAGTTGACGGAACTTTCGAAGGAACAACGTTCTTTGGAAAAAGTGGTTGTTTTATATCGGGAACAAAAGAAGTTGGAATCCGCTATTCCGGATTTAAAAGAAATGAAGAAGTCCAATGATTTGGAAATGGCAGAAATGGCACAAGCGGAGTTGGAAGAAACCGAAGCGAGATTGAGTGAGATTACCGAAGAAATCAAGGTTTTGTTGTTGCCGAAAGATCCCAATGATGAAAAGAATGTTGTTGTGGAGATTCGTGGTGCGGTCGGCGGAGATGAAGCGAATATTTTTGCGGGAGATTTGTTTAGAATGTATTCTAAATATGCCGAAACAAAAGGTTGGAAAATTCAAGTGGTAGATGCTATGCCATCTGAAATGGGAGGTTATTCTCAAATTCAGTTTATGGTTAGTGGAGATATGGTTTATTCGTTTTTAAAATATGAATCCGGTGCTCATCGGGTTCAACGGGTTCCCGCAACGGAATCTCAGGGACGAATTCATACGTCTGTAGCGACGGTTTTGGTAATGCCGGAGGCAAGTGAAATTGATTTTCAATTAGATATGAATGATATTCGTGTCGATACGTTTTGTTCTTCCGGTCCGGGCGGACAAGGAGTTAATACGACGTATTCTGCCGTTCGGGTTACCCATATTCCGACAGGGTTATCGGTAGCGTGTCAAACCAATCGTTCTCAACATGAAAATAAGGCTGCAGCTTTACAACTTTTGACGACAAGATTATATGATCAGTTGGTTCGGGAAAAAGAAGAAGCGGAAGGGGCTACTCGGCAGTCTTTGATTGGAAAGGGCGATAGAAGTGAGAAAATAAGGACGTATAATTATCCGCAAAATAGAGTAACGGATCATCGAATCGGATTTACAATTAATCGGTTAGATGCTGTAATTGAGGGTAAGTTGGATTTGGTTATTCAGGAATTGATAGCGGAAGATCAAAAAAGAAAACTTTCCGCTCAGGAAGCCGTTAAGTTGTAGGGGAAGTTTCCCCTTTTTGTTTTTCTTCTTGAAGTTTTAAGAAACCATAGGTATTGACTAATACGATAATAAAGATATTTTGAGCCATATTTCGATCCATTCTTTGATGGATTGGTTCGATGAAGTGTCTTTTTTCTCGATATCTTTGATATTGATTATGGGCAACCGGATCGAAACAATAGATTAAAATAAGGGAAACACCGGTATCAAATATAATTTCGGCAGGACGAAGGTAGAATTCTGTTTGATGGATTTGGGAATCCAATAGTTCGAAAATAAAGGCGTAAGTTAATGTGGAAAATAAGGCTACGGCGAATGAATCCATATAGATCATTAAAAACGCTACGGTCATTCCGCTGATTACGGCGGCATAATAGGCAGGAATTTCGCTGATTTCGATATCTTCAATGACGATGGTTTCGTTATAGAGAAGAATCGATAAAACGATATCCGCTATAAATTGGCTTAATACGCCTTGTTTGGCTCCGTTTAAAATGTTCGGTAAGATATGGCTTCGGTTATTTTGTTTGTGGTATTCTAAATCATAATAGGGCATCATAGTATTCCTTTCTCTATTTTATTTTATGTTGGAAAGAGGAATAAGGTATCTTTCTCGTTTTTTGGAGGAAATGTTTGTTTTTAATGAAATCCTTTTCGAATTCGTGTATAATAAGAAAAAGGATTAAGAATATTATAATTGTCTAATATAAGGAGAATGGCAATGAAATTTGAAGAATATGTGTATCAAAGACCGGATTTTTCCGGTATTGCGAGGCAGTTGGAAGTATGGACACAACGAATTAAAGATAGTAATAAAATAGAAGAAATTCAAGAAGCGTTAAAAGAGATTTTTGCGATAAAAGCGGAAGAAATGTCTATGGAAACGATTGCGTTTATTCGAAATAGTATTGATACGCAAGATGCGTTTTATGAAAAAGAAGTGGAATTTATTCAAGAAGAAGGCGTTATTTTAAATGCTTGTAATCATACGCTATCTACAGTTTTAACTCAACATTCTTTACGAAAAGAATTGGAAAAGATATATGGTTCTTATTGGTTTAAAAGAATGGATTTATCTTTAAAAACGTTTGATGAATCGATTATGGGTTTATTGACGGAAGAAAGTAAATTGTCTTTAGAATATGATAAAATAATGGCTTCCGCCCAGATTGAGTTTGACGGGAAAGTAAATAATTTGAATCAAATCCGTAAGTATTTATCTTCTACTGATAGAGAAATGCGAAAAAATGCTATGATGAAAATCAATGAATTTTTGAAGGAAAATGAAGAGAAAATCGATACGATATATGATAAATTGGTTCATATAAGGACGGATATGGCAAAGAAATTAGGCTATGAGAATTTTATCGATTTGGGATATGCGTTGATGGGTAGAACGGATTATGATAAGGTCGATGTTGATAAATATAGGAAACAGGTTTTAAAAACGTTGGTTCCGGTTGTAGAGAATATTATAAAAGAGAATTTGGAAAGAATTCATTGTCCGGAAGGAAAGTTTTATGATTTGGGGTTGGAATTTTTAGATGGGAATCCCGTTCCTAAAGGAAATAAAGATGAGTTGGTTCAAAAGGCGTTGAAAATGTATTGTGAAATGTCAAAGGAAACCAAAGAATTTTTTGAATTTATGGTAGAGGAAAATCTTTTGGATTTGGAAACGAAACCAAAAAAGGCAAATGGTGGATATTGTACATATATTCCAAATCATAAGGCCCCGTTTATCTTTTCTAATTTTAATGGGACAAAGGGAGATGTCGATGTTTTAACGCATGAGGCAGGACACGCTTTTATGGCGTATTGTTGTCGAAATACGATTGAAAATCCGGATTTGGGTTGGCCTACCAGTGAGGCGTGTGAAATTCATTCGATGTCTATGGAATTTTTTGCGTATCCTTGGATAGAGTTGTTTTTTGAGGGAGAGGAAAAGAAATATAAAATATCTCATATGAATAATGCGTTGATATTTATACCGTATGGGGTTTGTGTTGATCATTTTCAACATATGGTGTATGAAAATCCCGATGCTTGTGCAGAACAGAGAAAGAAAATGTGGAAGAAATGCGAGAAGATGTACACGCCTTGGAGAGATATGGAAGGAATGGAAATGTATGAAAAAGGGGCCTTTTGGTTCAATCAAGGACATATTTTCTCTTCTCCGTTTTATTATATAGATTATACGCTTGCCCAAGTTTGTGCATTGGAGTTTTATTTGGATAGTTTGGATAATCGAGAAGAGGCTTGGAGTCGGTATGTTCATTTATGTAAATTGGGTGGCAGTATGTCTTTTTTGGAATTGTTGAAAGAAGCCGGATTACATAATCCTTTTAAAGAAGGAAGTATTCAAAATATAGTGAATAGACTTTTACCTGTGATTCAAAAGATTAAATTGTAGGAGGAGTGCCTATGAAAAATGAAGTGTATAAATTTAGAAAAGGAATGAAATTGACGCAAGAGGATTTGGCAAAGAAAGTAGGAGTAACCCGCCAGACAATCATTTCGATTGAACAAGGGAAATATATTGCGTCATTACCGCTAGCCTTGAAAATTGCGAAAGTTTTTCAAGTTCCTGTAGAAAGTATTTTTATGTTAGAGGAGAAAGAGTAATATGGAAACGTTAGAACATTTAAGAAAGATATCAAAAATAAAATTGATTATTATGAGTTTATCGACGATATTGCCGATTATTATTTTAGTCGCTTTGGAACTCGCTCCGCAAACAAAGGATTCTGCCGTTCCGGATTTGGTTATATTCCGTTATGGAATATTGGTGTTGTTGGAAGGGTATATTGGAATAAAAATATATACGTATATCCGTATTTTAATGAATGTGGATTTCGCAACCATAGAATTAACGAAGAAAAATGATGAACGGATTCGGTTTATTAAACTTAAGACGGATTCTATGACGATTAAGATTGCGATATACGGGATTGGGATTGCGATGATTGTTACGGCATTTATTCATAGGTTGTTGTTTTATACGTTATTGATTGTTTTATTGAGTTATATTGTGATTTATTTGGCTGTGAAGTTGTATTATTGTAAGAAATATTAAGGAGAGAGAAAATGGGATTTATAGAAGTCTTAAAGGCGATTTTGTTCGGTATTGTCGAAGGGATTACCGAGTGGTTACCGATAAGTAGTACGGGACATTTGATTATTCTTGAGGAATTGTTGAATGTGGAGGAAGCGTATGGTCATGCGTTTTGGAGTTTGTTTTTGGTTGTGATACAATTAGGGGCAATTCTTGCGGTAGTGGTATGTTTTTTCCGAAAATTAAATCCGTTTGGTAAATCTTTGCTAGATTCTACCAGAACGAAAACGAAAGAAGAAAGAAATGCGGTTTGGTTGTTGTGGGCTAAAGTTATTGTTGCTTGTTTGCCTGCGGCGATTGTAGGGTTGGTTTTAGATGATATTTTGGATAAATATTTGTATAATTGCATTACGGTTTCTATAACGTTAATTGTATATGGTATAGCGTTTATTGGATTGGAGATTTGGAATAAAAAAAGGACTTTTGTAATCAATGAAACGGGACAGTTATCTTGGAAAACCGCTGTTTTTATTGGGTGTTTTCAATTATTGGCATTGATTCCGGGAACATCGAGAAGCGGAGTTACGATATTAGGGGCTATGTTGTTGTTGTGTAATCGAGAAGTGGCTTCTGAGTTTTCTTTTTTCTTGTCTATACCGGTTATGTTGGGTGCGTCTTTATTGAAGGGCGTTAAGTATTTTATAGATGGGAATATGTTAGACGGTTCTCAGATTTTGTTTTTGGGAATTGGGTGTGTTGTGGCTTTTGGTGTTTCTTTGTTGGTTATTCGGTTTTTAATGGCGTTTATTAAGAAGCATGATTTTAAACCGTTTGGTATATACCGGATTGTATTGGGTATTTTGTTACTGATTTTGTTTATTTGTAATGTTATTCGTGTTTAGAGGTGAATAAAATGAAACAAAAGATGAGATATGTGTTAAGTTATATTCATAGAGATTTGTATTTAGAGCCCTTTTGTTTCATTTTATTTGTTTTGAGTTTTTGTTTTGAACCGCTTCCGAAGATGTTTTTAGGGTATAAGCGGATTTTGATGAGTTCATCGATTCTTTTGACCGATTATGTGTTTATCGGTGGAGTCGGAGCGACGTTATTTAATGTGGCAACTACGTTGTTATTTAATTTGATTTTGATTAAAGTTTTAAAGGTTTCGATATCGGGACCGGTATATAGTGGTTTGATTATGATTTGTGGGTTTTCTTTTTTTGGAAAGAATATATTAAATACTTTGCCGATTTATTTTGGAATTTGGCTTTTTTCCAAGTTTAAGAAAGTTCCTTTAAAGAGTTTGATTATTTCTCTTTTGTTTTCAACCGGAATATCGCCGTTGATCAGTTATTCTATTTTTGGATTCGGACTGCCGTATTATATTTCGATTCCATTGGGAATCGGGTGCGGATTGTTGGTTGGATTTTTGATTCCCGCCTATACATCACATACGATTTCTTTTCATGAGGGATATAATTTATATAATACAGGATTTGCCTTAGGTATTTTATCGGCTATGTTTTATGCGATATTTCAGTTGTGTGGATTAAAGGTCGATACGGTGTATCTTTATAATGGAGATAATTCTATGATATTTTATATCTTGTTGGGTGTCGTGTCGGGAGGATTTATTGTAATGGCTATTTTGGGAGATTTTCATGTTTTCCCTAAATATTGGTCGATGATGAAGAGTTCGGGAAGATTGGTTAGTGATTATATCCGAGATTACGGAGTAGAACCGGTAATGTTGAATTTCGGAATTTTGGGATTGATTTTATTGTTGTTGTTTATGATTTTGTCTATCCCGTTAAATGGTATTTTATTTGGAAGTATTATTGCGATATTGGGGTGTACGGCATTTGGATTACATTTGAAAAATGCGCTGTATGTTTGGATAGGTGGAGCGTTGGCGATTGTTGTAAAGATGGCTATTCGGCAGGATTTTGAAATATCGGTATATCGGGATATCAATATGTTGGTCGCTTTTGTTTTCGCAACCGGATTGGCACCGATTGGTGGGAAATATGGTTTTATATATGGTATATTAGGTGGATTTATTCATATTGTGTTTACCCCGTTGGTTATATCTTTACAGGGTGGATTTGATTTGTATAATAATGGATTGGCTTGTGGATTTGAGGCGTCTATTTTGGTTGTGTGTGGAGAAAGAATATTTCATAAGGAGAGAAACAGGTATGCAAAGAAACGAAAAGATATGTAAAATCATTCAAGAGTTTTCCTTGTTTATTTTAGAGAATTGTGATTCGGATTTTACGTTGGAAGTAAATCAAACGGAACAGAAGAGTGTTTTAACGTTTACTATGAATAAGTGGGATAAGAAAATAAAGAAGTTTATCACCGACAATATTAAAAACGGCAGAAATGTGGAAATTGAAGAGTATGGTTGGCAGTTGATGGGAGAAGGTTCTTCTGATGATGATTTTGGGATTATTAATGCCTTAATCGATGAAGTTCATTATGAGGAAACAGAAAATAATACGATTGTACGGTTGGTGCGAAATGAATAGTAAATGGATTTTGGGATTTAAGGTTGCCGGTGTTGCGTTATGTGCTGTTATTTTTATTGCGTTGACGATAATTATTTATTTTTATCGAGAAGAACCGATTGGAATTGATCGGGGATTTCGGGATTTTTGTTATCAAATTCGGGGAAAGAAATATGGATTTTTGTATTGGTTTTTTAAGTTTTTTACGGAGTTTGGTAATTTTACGTTTATTTTGATTTTATTGTTGGGAATCGCTATTGTAACCAAATTGGATTTTCGTTTCTTTTTATTGGTTTTCGGATTGATGTTGTCGGTAATTATCAATGTTGGATTGAAAGATTTATATTCGAGAGAACGACCATATGAAGAATTACGTTGGGCGAATGAGTTTACGACGAGTTTTCCTTCCGGACATTCAACGGCTGCGGGATTTTTATATACGTTTTTGATTTATTTGGTTTATCATACGGATTATAAAAAGTGGTTAAAAAGAGTGTTATATACGGTTTTCGGTTTGTTGATTATTTTGGTTATGTTTTCGAGAACGATATTGGGAGTTCATTATTTGACCGATGTGATTGCCGGATTGGCAACGGGAATTATGGTTTCTTGTTTCTGTATGGTGTTATATAGATATTGTGCGAATAATCATATTTTGACTACGGGATTGTTAAAAAGAAAAAAGAAAGAATAGAAGAGTGGAGTGGTAATATGAAGAAGATATTTTTATTTGTTTTGATAATAGGTTTCATATTACCTCTTTTTTCTTGTAAAACGTTGGAAGTTCATTCTTGTTTGCCGATTTATGCGATGGATACGACGATTGAGGTAACGTTATATAATGATAAAGATGCGGATAAGCACTATAATGAGGTTAAGAAGATATATCAAAGATATGATAAAATATCTTCGGATTTTGTTTCGAATGAAGAGAAGAATAGTCTATATGATTTGAATGAAAAAAGGCAGATAGAAGCGAATCCGGAATTAAAAGAACTTTTGGAAGTTTCTTTGGAATATATGGAGAAAACCGATGGATATTTTAATGTATTTATGGGTAGGCTTACGCATTTATGGAAGGACGCATTAAAAGATGGAATGATTTTAGAAGATTCGGTTATCGTAGAGGAATTGGAGATTATAGAACATACGACTTTGGATATTCGGGAAGATAAGATCACTTTAAATGGCGAAGGAAATGTTGATTTGGGAGGAATTGCCAAAGGATATGCCACAGAAAAGGCGAAGTTGTATTTGGAAGAAGAAGGTGTGAATAATTTTTTGATTAATGCCGGAAATTCGAATGTTGTTTTCGGGAAGAAAGGCAAAGATTCGTTTCGAATAGCGTTACAAAAGCCGTATCAAAATGAAAATATTTGTATAGTAGAACAAGAGAATCAAGCCATCGGAACATCTTCCGGAAAATATCAAAATACTATAGTAAACGGAATACGATACCATCATTTGTTAAATGCGTTTACGGGAAAACCATCATTGTTGTATGATAATATCAATGTTATGACAAAGAATAGTATAGAATGCGATGTGTATGCGACTGCTTTATTTTCTATGCCTTTGGAACAAATAAAGGAATTTTGTATGGCTAAGGGAATTGATGTTCTTGTGTGGAAAGAGAATGATATTCTTTATCAAACAGGCGGGTGGAATGTATGCACAAAGTAAGAAATGATGTTTTATTGATTGTTGGTTTATTGGTTATAATGGGTATTGGAATTTTATGTACTTTTTTATTTTCTTCTAAAAAAGATATAATGGCGTATGTTTATTATGATGATACGTTGGTTTTAAAAATTGATTTGGATAAGGAAGATACATATACGGTTATCGGAGAAGTTGGGGAATTGGAAATCAAAGTGAAGGATAAAGCCCTTTGGGTAAGTCATAGTACTTGTCCGGATAGAATATGTGTGCATCAAGGAAAGATTTCCAAAAAGAATCAAACGATTACTTGTTTGCCGAATAAAATTTATATTTGTATCGAACAGGCGGAAGAGGGAGTGGATATTGTCGTATGAGTGTAAAACGAATGGCTATATTGGCTATGATGACCGCTTTGGCTATTGTTTTTAGTATTTTGGAATCTTTTATTCCTGTTTTTGTTCCGGGAGTTAAGTTGGGTTTGGCAAATGGGATTATTTTGATTTTATTGTATGAATTTAAGGTTAGAGAAGCGGCTTTGGTCGATATTTTGAGAATTGTTTTGGTTGGGTTGTTGAGATCGACGATATTATCTCCTACGTTTTTGATGTCTTTATCCGGAGGAATATTGTCTTTTATCGTGATGGCTTGTTTTTCAAGAATGAAGATTTTCGGTGTGATTGGGGTTTCTGTGTTGGGAAGTGTGTCCCATTGTATCGGACAGATTCTAATCGCTATTGTGTTATTATCGACGAAGGCAGTGGTGTATTATTTACCATTTATCGGGATATTGTCTATCGGAACGGGGATTTTTTGTGGAGCGATTGTTCGGTTGTATTTGAAAAGAAGCATAACCTCTCAATTTATACGGGAAGAATAAAGCGTTTACACAAAGGAATGAATTGACAATTCAAAGAATGTTTTGTATTATGGTAATAGCAATGGTGCTTACAACAATACTTAGATGCAAAGTCGCAAAACGATTGTTTTTCAGCGACTTTTTTCTTTTGTTGAAGAGTATACTATAGAGGAGGAAATGTATGATAAAAGGATATACGAAAGAAGATATTCGAAGAATATGTAAAGAAGAGAATATTCGTTATATTCGAATGATGTTTACGGATATGATGGGCATGTTAAAAAATGTGGAAATTCCCGTAACCAGATTAGAAGACGCATTGGATAATGCGGTAATGTTTGATGGATCTTCGATTGAAGGGTTTGTAAGAATATATGAAGCGGATATGTTTTTACATCCGGATTTGGATACGTTTTTGGTGTTGAATTGGGAAAATACATTATATGGTAAAGTTGCTAGATTTATTTGTGATGTGTATCGTCCTGGTCATAATGGCGAACATATTCCGTTTGAAGGAGATCCGAGAGGTGTGTTGAAACGGAATTTGGCAGTTATGCGAAAAATGGGATTTAAGGCATTTAATTGTGGAGTAGAGCCGGAATTTTTCTTGTTTAAATTAGATGATAAAGGCAATCCTACGTTGGAGTTTAACGATCATGGAGGCTATTTTGATTTGGCTCCGGTAGATTGTGCAGAAGATTGTCGAAGAGATATTGTGTTGGAATTACAGAAAATAGGGTTTACGATTGAAGCGGCACATCATGAGGTTTCTACTGGTCAACATGAGATTAATTTTAAGTTTGATTCCGCTTTAGAGGCTTGTGATAATGTTCAAACATTTAAATTGGTTGTTAAAAATATAGCGAGAAGGCATGGGCTTCATGCGACATTTATGCCGAAACCGGTAGAAGGAATCAATGGTAGCGGTATGCATGTAAATTGTTCTTTGATGACGGTAGATGGACAGAATGCGTTTTTTGATGAAACGACACCCAATCAATTAAGTGATGTGGCGAATCGTTGGATTTCGGGTATTTTGGCTCACGCCAAAGGGTTTTGTTTGATTACAAACCCAATCGTTAATTCATATAAAAGAATCGTTCCCGGTTTTGAAGCCCCATGTTATATTTCTTGGAGTGATTCCAATCGTTCAACTATGATTCGTATTCCTGCGGCCAGAGGAATGAAAACCAGAACGGAGATACGAAGTGTAGATGTTGCGGCAAATCCATATTTGGCCTTGGCGGCTATCCTTCGGGCAGGATTAGATGGTATTGAGGGAAATTGTGAAAAAGTTGCCCCAATTTATGAAAATTTATATGCGTTGAATGACGAGGAAAGAAAGGCATTGGGAGTGGATTCTTTGCCTTCCGATTTGTATAATGCGGTGTTGTGTTTTAAACAGGATTCTTTGATGCAAGAAGCGATGGGAGAACATACAGTCAATAAAATGATCGAAGCGAAGATGTTGGAGTGGAATGAATACAGACGCCATGTAACAAAATGGGAAATCGAAAGATATATTAAAAGATATTAAATATGTATAAATAAAGAAAATTGGGGAATAGTATAAATGTCTGAGAAAGACAAAGTTAATTTTTCATAATTTATATATACTCTCCCTACTTTAAAAAAGGGGCTGTGAAAAACCTAACTTTTGAAAAGAAAGGTTTCACAGCCTCTTTTTTTACTATTCCACAGAATGAAGTAGTTGGAATGGATTTAATTTTTTATTGTATTTATAGAGTGGATAGATTATAGAAACAGTAAATAAAAATATAGGAACGAAGAATAAGAATAAGAAAGTGAAAATAGAAAAACTTGGAAGGGCAAGAGAGGTAGTCATTGTTTTATTGATTATTCCGTTTATTATCCAATTAGATAAAAAGGAAAGAAGGGTAGAAGGGATAAAGGTAAAACAAGCGGAAATGATAGATTGAAGAATATATATTTTAGATATATCTGTTTGTGTCATTCCCAATGCTTTATAAATGGCAATTTGTTTTTTATTCGAACTAATGGATTCTGAAGAAAATTTAAAACCTAAAAGTAAGCCGAGTAATAATAGAAAGACACTTAGGCATAAAATAATGGTTTTTAATAAGTTGTAGTTTTCTTTTATATAATTTATCATTACTTTATGCGGACTTTCTATTTGTAGATTTTTTGTTTTCAAAAACTGTATATTTTTTAAATCAGTGGAAGTTTTATTAGATAGTTTTAAAAGAATATGATTGGTTTGTCTTGCGGTATATTGTTCTAAGATTTCGGAATATAGTTTTTCCGATACATATAATATATCTTCTTCATTGGAAGTAATATGGATTGGAATAGTTATGTTTGAAAATTCCAACAAGCCTTCTCCTGTATCGAGAGAACATTGGATTTCGTAATCGTTTAGATTTTTGTTTATTTGGATTGAGTCGGTAAAATAAAGTGTTTTATCGTTTTGTTTTATTTCCAAATCCATTATGACAGGTATAGAATCAAAAAATGTTTCATTAACGAAAACAGCGGTATGTATTCCCTGATTTAAAGCGTCAATTTCATCGAATAAATGCTTGGAAACTTCTTGTTTGATTTGGTTTTTATAATAGGAATAATTGAATTTTGTATCTATGATTCCTACAATTTTATATTGTTTTTGGTTTATATAAAAAGGAACAGATTCCAAATCGGAAAAAGTTTGAATGGAATAAGAAGTATCTTCTATTGAATATCCCAAAGTTTTATAGGTTTGAAATATATAATCCGTTAAAACAATTTCATTTTCTTTATTTGGAAATCGTCCTTCCGATAAGGTATAAGGTAGGGTATTTAAGTTTTTTTGATTTAAAACAATGATTCCGGAAAACCAGCCATCGGCCAAATAGGAAGTATCGATAGAAAACAGAGAATCAAATTCGGTATATAATGAGTTTTCCAATGCTTTACAGGTTTCGATTGGAATGATTTGTTTTTGAAGTGTGGGTTTGTAGTCTGTGTCGGTAATGGTAGAATCAGGAGAAGAAAATGTTATAAATTGTTCATCAAAGTTTTTAACGGAATTGTATAAGATATGATCTTCATTGAATTGATTCATTGTGATGGTGCTTCCTACCAAAGAAAGAGAAAATATAGTAGCGAATAAAAGGAATATATAAAATTTGATGTTTTGACTTAAATTATGGAAAACATCGGTCAATAAAAATTTAAACGAAATCGCATATTTTTTTATATTTAATTTTTCTGTTTCTTGTATAGTATCTATAGGATTAGAATCCGATAAGACAGAACCTTCATTTAATGTGATAACTCGATCGGCAAACAATCCTACCAATGTGGTATCATGAGAAACGACAATAACCAATTTGGTTTTAGAAATTTCTTTTAATAATTCTAAAATCATTGTAGCGTTTGTGTTATCTAAAGAACTTGTTGGTTCATCGGCAATGACAATATTCGGATTTTTTAGTAACGCTCTGGCGATACTGACTCTTTGTTGTTCTCCACCGGATAATTCGTTGGGATATTTATGTTTATGTTCAGACAATCCAAATTGTTGAAGAATAGAATCAATACGATCTTGTTGGTCGATATTTTGCATATTCAAAGGAAGAGAAAGGTTTTCTAAGACGGTTTTATTTTCAATCAAACAATAATCTTGAAAGACAAAACCGATTTCGGTGTTTCGATAAGCGGTTAGTTCTTTCCGAGATAAGTCTTTTAAGTTGACATCTTTATAGAACACATTTCCTTGATAGTCGGTATCTAATCCGGATATTATATTGATTAAAGTGGATTTACCACTGCCGGATTTACCGGTAAGTAAGATAAAGCCTTTGTTTTCTATTTTTAGAGAAACGGAATGTAATGCCGGAAAATGTTGTCCTTTTTTTGTTATATATGTTTTGTAAATTTGTTCTAACCGCATAATATTTACCTCTTCAATATAATATTTACCTCTTCAATGCGAGTAAAGGAGTATTTCCTTTAAAGTATTTTTTGAAACAAAGGAACATAATAAATAAAGATAATGCAGAATAGAATACGATAGATATGCCTAAAGAAGACCATAGAGTACTAAAGGAAGTTAAAGCGGTATTAAAATGGTTGTTTATTATATTGTTTATGATGTTATATACCGCAAAACTAATTCCAACCGAAGGCAATAATGTTATAAAAGTAATAAAAATCGAATGAAGTATATATGGTTTTGACACATCAAATCCGGAATAACCTAAAGAGAAATAAAGTCCGATTTCTCGTTTGTTTTTGTGAAGAAGTGTCTTATAATACGTCAACAACATAAAAATTAAGATTAAAAGTAAAAAACAAGATATTCCCATCATAATAGAAGTGAATAGTGATAAAAATTCACTTATTTCATAGACCATAAGTTGATAAGGATTGTTTAAACCTAAGTTATATTGATTCAATAATTTTACCAATTTCATATCTTTTTGGATATTCCCCGTAAGTTTAATCCATAAAGAAGTATATCCGAATAAACCAAAAGAATCATAAAATTCATCTCTTTTGGCTTCGCTCATTATAAGACTCATTTCTTTACCATCTCCTATATAAATTCCAACAGGAGTAATTGGTGTATGATTATAATACATTGCACTTTCGTAATTACTCAAACTGCTACTAGACAAGCATAAATAATCGTAATTATCTTCGAGAATAATGTCCTTTTGAGATTCAAAGGAGGAAGGAAGAAGAATTTCATTGTTTTCTAAGTGATTTTTCGGGTCGCCAAACCAAAGAATTTTATCTTCTTTTAAATTTATTTCTTTATCTGTATAACAAGTATCTATGGTATAATTATCATCATAGTATATTTTTTGTTTTGAGGAAGAAGCCAAAATTGGTAATCCCATAATTTTTTGTTTGTTGAAAGGATTTTTATCCAAATATCCTTTGTTTAAAATTATAGGAGAATAAGCCGAAAGTTTAAGTCGTTCTATCTCGCTTAATAAGGAAAGTTGTTGTTTCGAAGTTAAAGCGGTACTTTCCAAATTTTCATAGCGAGTAAGATTTATATTTCCAACAGAAAAAATTCCAGTTATGGTAAATGACTTAGAATTTATCTCTACCATTTGTCCGATTAAATCCTGAGGAGTATTTATTTTGTTCTTTTTAAATATTTGGGATTCATTTTTCAATGTATAATAAGATAAATTAGAAAGGGCAATTTCTGTATCTTTGGTAGGATACGCTCCAGCAATAAGATGGAAATTAAAAGAATCATATAATGTGGTATCTTCGTCTAAACAACCATAAAATCCATCGTTGATAAAATTTATTTTATATCCATTTTTTATGGCTTCTTCGTCAAAAGTGATTTTTATATCACAGGTGGATTGCCAATCTCTCAGAGGTAGGTTAGAAGAATAAAAAGAATCTGTTTTTAATAACTCCAAATCTTTTTCCTGCAAAAGTTGATCTACCAATTTGGTTGGAATGAATTGTTTAGAGTATCGACATATTTCATATTTAGGTTTTTTTGTTCGATACATAGTATCTAATAATGAAATAGATGCCGTATATTCTTTATCTTTATACATATTTTGTAAAACAAGTTTGGTTTTATTTTGTGTAGCGAAAGATATACCTGTGGTAAATAATCCGAAACAAATAATGAATATCAGTAATGTGAAAATAATTTTAAAACCAGGCAATCGTAGTTTTAAACATATAGAAAAATTTTGTTTAAATGTGGTATGAAAAGTTTGAAATTCATGAGAAGTTTCTTCGACAATAGTATCTATAGGATTAGAATCCGATAAGACAGAACCTTCATTCAATGTGATAACTCGATCGGCAAACGATCCTACCAATGTGGTATCATGAGAAACGACAATAACCAATTTGGTTTTAGAAATTTCTTTTAATAATTCTAAAATCATTGTAGCGTTTGTGTTATCTAAAGAACTTGTTGGTTCATCGGCAATGACAATATTCGGATTTTTTAGTAACGCTCTGGCGATACTGACTCTTTGTTGTTCTCCACCGGATAATTCGTTGGGATATTTATGTTTATGTTCAGACAATCCAAATTGTTGAAGAATAGAATCAATACGATCTTGTTGGTCGATATTTTGCATATTCAAAGGAAGAGAAAGGTTTTCTAAGACGGTTTTATTTTCAATCAAACAATAATCTTGAAAGACAAAACCGATTTCGGTGTTTCGATAAGCGGTTAGTTCTTTCCGAGATAAGTCTTTTAAGTTGACATCTTTATAGAACACATTTCCTTGATAGTCGGTATCTAATCCGGATATTATATTGATTAAAGTGGATTTACCACTGCCGGATTTACCGGTAAGTAAGATAAAGCCTTTGTTTTCTATTTTTAGAGAAACGGAATCCAATGCTTTCGGAGCATTTTTTTTATATTTTTTTGAAATAGAATCAATAAACATAATATCACCTAGTATAATCAAATTGTACTTAAGATTATACTTTCTCCTTCTTAAAGAGTATTTATAGTTATGAGTACAACAT